>JALREG010000084.1 GCA_023253905.1 Burkholderiaceae bacterium | reverse complement strand
GCGGTAATTTCAGCATCTGGGATTTTGGTAATATAGGCCTCGGGCGGAGGTAGAGATTCTGCAGAAGTTAAAGCGTCCGGCGCGTTGGTTGTGCCTGGACCATTACATCCTGAAAGCAGGATCGCTGCCCCAACATTGGCGAATGTTTTGGCAAGGGCACGGCCACCTTCATGATCATGGGCGACAAGTGCACGCGGCGCTGCCCGTTCTGCGATGTCGGTCACGGCCGGCCCGACCCCCTTGATGCTGATGAGCCTGCCAATCTTGCGCGCACCATCGCGGCGCTGGCGCTCGATTACGTGGTCATCACCAGCGTCGATCGCGACGATCTTCGAGACGGTGGCGCAGCCCATTTTGTTGAATGCATCCGGCGCGTGCGCGAGGCTTCGCCCCGCACCCGGATCGAGGTCCTGGTGCCAGACTTTCGCGGGCGGCTCGACCGGGCGCTGGAAATCCTGGAAGCGGCGCCGCCCGATGTGATGAACCACAATCTCGAGACCGTGCCGCGCCTCTACCGCGAAGCCCGTCCCGGTTCCGATTATCAGCACTCGCTGCGGTTATTGTCCGAATTTCGCACGCGGGTGCCGGGTGTCCCGACCAAGTCGGGCCTGATGCTGGGTCTGGGTGAAACCGACGATGAAATCATCGAGGTGATGCGCGATCTGCGTACGCATCAGGTCGACATGATCACCATCGGTCAGTACCTCGCACCCTCCAACGCCCATCTGCCGGTGCGCCGTTACGTACACCCGGATGGGTTTGCCATGCTTGCCGAGCGCGCGCAGGAAATGGGCTTTATCCACGCGGCGGTCGGCCCGCTGGTGCGCTCGTCCTACCACGCCGATCGACAGGCCGAGGCGGCAGGGGTGCATGGCAACTGACCGCGATGGTTAATCCCGCCGGCTAAATCACCGACATCACCGGAGACTCTCAATGGTTGAACTCTATTACGCGCCAGGCGCCTGCTCATTCGTACCCCATGTGGCGTTGGAAATGATTCGCGAGGCCACCGGCCAAGCGTTCGAGCCCCGGCTGATCAAGCTGCACCGCGCCGAGCATCGTGCCCCTGAATATCTCGCGCTCAATCCCGAAGGGCAGGTGCCAGTGCTGGTGATCGATGGCAAGGTACTCACCCAGATTGTTGCCATCTGCGATTTTCTCGATCGCGAGCACCCGGCGCTCGGCCTGTTGCCTGCCGAGTCCTGGGCCCGCGCGCAGGCGCTTGCCACACTCGCATGGTTCAACAACACCGCCCACCCTGCCTTCACCCATGTCTTCATGCCCAACAAGTTCGCCGATGGCGAGGCTTATCAGGCGGAGGTCAAGCGGGTGGGGCGTGACCGCTATCACGATATTCTGAAGCGCATCGAGACCATGGTGGCCGCGCAAACCGGCCCCTACTGGCTGGGCGACCGGCTGTCGGTGCTTGATGCGTACGCGATCACGCTTCTTCGCTGGGGTGGGCTGGGCGGCATCGATCCCGAATCGCTACCCGCCTACTACGCTTACATGCAGCGCGTGGCGAAGGCGCCCGCGGTGGCAGCGGCCATTGAGCGCGAGCGTCTGCAACTCAATGTTTTCAAGAAGGCCTGATCGGCGGGTGGCCACAGTCGTAGGGCGGGCGCCTACACGAAAAGCGTGAGCACGCCCGTGTAGCCGTGCAACCTGCCGTCGGCAATTTCGCCGTGGGCGAAGAATCCTGCAAGCGGGAGTTCACCCAGGTTGTGCCGAATCAGTGCCAGCTCGGCGCCGTTTGCGCCGAACAGATGCTGGCCGCGTGCCACGCAGCTCACATAGTGCGCCCCTCGAGCGGTTTGCCCGCTTGCTTCCAGGTCCTCGCGAAGCTCGGTGCAGATCCGGATCAGATCGGCACGCGCGGCTGCGGCGTCGCGCCGGCAGAACACTGCGCGATCGCCCACCAGAGCGCCGCCGCTGACCGCGATCGCCCGGCTCACCGGATCAATGCCGAGGAGATCGCTGATCCGGTGCGCACCAAAACCGATGGCGCGCGGGCGGTCGCTCGCCGCCAGCCCCACCTGCAGTCCGCGCGCGGACGGCGCGTCTCGCAGGAGTCGCAACAGGTGCTGCGGATCACGCGAGTTGCGCTCGGCGGGGTTGATGCCGAGGTCTTCGAACATCACGTCAAGCGCAGGCCGGTGGTCGAGCGTGAGGATGGCTTGTCCGCGACAGTCGGAGACGGTGCGCTCGCGGCCGATGGGTGAACAACCGTGCGTGACGCGCGACAGCAGGGTTACCTCGGGCCCGAACCATACGCCTGAGAGCGCGCGCGGGCCCGCAGCCGGCTCGCTGCTGCGGGGGGCGGTGCCGAAGGGCTCCACAACACCGCCGAAAACCAGACCGGGGGCGGCAGAATCACTCAGGCTGCGCAGGCGCTTGCTCATATCCTCCGCGTAGGGGTCTGCGTGCAGCAGCAGGCTCGACCCTGGGGTGGCCAGCCTCTCGGCTTCGCCGCGCGCGTCCTGCCACGCGGCGCCAAATGCCTGCACGCTGCCAGCGGGTAGCTGGCCGATCAGTATCGCGATTGCCGGTTCATCGACATACTCAGCGGTCTCCGCGCAGAGGCCCGGCACGCAGGCCCCGCTCCACTGAACCTGCGGCAGCCGGCGCTCGAGCAGTTCCTGGATGTCTGAGAAGTGGCTCGCGAAGGGCGTACTTGCATAGACCAGCCCCAGGAGCGGGCTCGGCCTCGAGTCGTGCTCCCGGCCGAGTTGGCTGAGCGCAAGCTCGGTCGCCATCCGCCAGTCGGGATGGCTTGCATGGCCGCAGACGAATCGGGTCACCGGCGGCTCACGCGTCGCGCGCTAGCGGGCCGGGCGCGCACGGCGCGAGGCAGCGGCTGTACCGGGCACAGACTTCGCCGCGCGCTGCGGCTTCTGACGGGTTGTGCGAGGCGTTGCGGACGGGCTGCGCACTTTGGTATGGCGATCCTGCGGGGCGGTTGCCGAATCGGTTGAGGCGGGGGAGCTACCGGCAAAGGCCGACTCGGCAACCTGCTGGAACTGTGACTGAAGCGTCTGCCACCAAGCGGCGGGATCGATACCCGCTGCCCACGCCGGGGTCGGTGCGCCCGCAGGCGGTGCATCGGTGTGCGTGCGAGCCCCCTTCGAGGCGGGCGTCTGCGCATGGTCGCGCGTGCCTTGCGAGGCGGTTTGCCGCGCCTCACTGGCGCCCCCCGGAGGTGCTGAGGCAGCAACCCCACGATCGGCTTCGCGCGCGCTGCTGCCAGCCTGCGCGGCAGCCTCGGCTGCGGCGCGCGCCGCCTCGCCGAAGCTCTGCAGCGAGGCGAGCGTTGCGCGCTGCAGTTCAAGCGCCTGAATCGAGCCGCGGAGCAGATTCAGGTTGAGGACGAGCCATTGCTCGACGGTTTTCAGGTCGGCAATTCGCTTGTCGAGCTCAGCCGGGTCGATGGTCGGGGTCATTGACGAGGGAATCGACATCCCCGACCAGTTTCGGCGCGCCACTTCCATGGCGTCGAACATCGCCTTGAAATCGAATAGCCCGCCCATCGGGTCGACATGCGGGAAAGGGGGATCGCTGGCCATCGGGTGCTCCCAGGTTCAGCGGCAGAGGGCGCGAGCCGCGCCGGAACCTCCGATTATCGCTACCCGGGCCCGTACCGCAAGTCAGTGCTGCTACATTTGACAGACCGGCCGGACCTTGACGCGGCCGATCCGACACCCGGCCCCATCGTGATGACCGACGGTAACGATATCGAGACGCTCCGCCAGATCCTCGCCCGTTCAACCACCATCGCGGTGGTTGGGCTGTCGGCCGACTGGTTTCGGCCGAGCTTTTTTGCCGCCAAGTACATGCAAGAGCATGGCTATCGCATCATTCCCGTTAACCCCAAGTATCCCGAGATCCTGGGCGAGCGCTGCTACCCGTCGCTCGAGGCGATCGATGCGCCCGTGGACATCGTCGATGTGTTCCGGCGCGCCGAGGATCTGCCGCCCATCGCGGAGCAGGCGGTGAAGATCGGGGCGAAGGTGCTCTGGCAGCAACTCGGTGTGGCCAACCCGGTGGCTGATCGCCTCGCGCGCGAGGCGGGACTCGCCTCGGTGTTTGATCGCTGCGTGAAAATTGAACACGCGCGCATTTTTGGCGGCCTCAACTGGGTGGGTGTCAACACGGGCGTGATCAGCGCCCGACGCCCCCGGCTCGCTGTTCGCTGACCGGCTCGCCACGAGGACATTCCCATGGCAGATCGGCAGTTCGGGCTCGAAACCCTTTGCGTGCATGCCGGGCAGATCCCGGATGCCGTGACCGGCGCGCGCGCCGTTCCCATTCACCAGAGCACCTCGTTTGTATTCGATTCGGCCGATCACGCGGCAAGCCTCTTCAATCTGCAGACCTTTGGAAACGTCTACTCGCGGCTCTCCAATCCAACGGTTGCCGTGCTCGAGGAGCGGGTGGCGGCGCTCGAGGGCGGCCGCGCAGCCATTGCGAGCGCAAGCGGCATGGCGGCTGAAGCGATGGCGCTCATGACCATCCTGCAATCGGGCGATCATGTGGTCGCAGCGGGCGCGCTGTATGGCGGCAGCGTCACCATGCTGTCGGTCAACCTCAGGAAATTCGGAATCACGACTTCTTTTGCGGACGTCACGCGGTCGGAAAGCTTTGCCGCAGCCATCCGGCCCGAGACGCGCGCGCTCTTTGTCGAAAGCCTGGGTAACCCCAGCCTCGCTATCGCAGACCTCGCGGCGCTTGCCGACATTGCCCACGCCCACGGCATTCCGCTGGTGGTCGACAACACCGTGCCCAGTCCCGCGCTCTGCAACCCAATCGCCCATGGCGCCGATATCGTGGTGCACAGCGCGACCAAATACCTGGGTGGTCACGGCACCACGCTCGCCGGCGTGGTGGTCGAATCCGGAAAATTCCCCTGGGATAACGGCCGCTTTCCTGGCATGACCGAGCCCTCGGCGGGCTATCACGGCGTACGCTGGTATGAAACCTTTGGCGACTTCGGCTTCACCATGCGAGCGCGCATGGAAACCCTGCGTGTGTACGGCGCAGCGCTCGCCCCCGCGAGCGCCTGGCAGATCCTGCAGGGCATTGAGACGCTGCCACTGCGCATGGCGCGGCACTGCGACAATGCGCTTGCCGTCGCAAAATTCCTGGAGGATGACCCGCGGGTGACCTTCGTGAACTATCCCGGTCTGCCCAGCCATCCGCAGCATGCCCTCGCAAAGCGCCAGATGCGGGGCGCCTCAGGGCTGCTTGCGTTTGGCATCCGGGGCGGTGCCGAAGCGGGTGTGCGTTTCATCGAGAGCGCACAGCTCATGAGCCATCTGGTCAATATCGGCGATACCCGCACACTGGTGAGCCATCCGGCCAGCACCACGCACCGGCAGCTGGAGGCCGAGCAGCTGCTGGCGGCCGGTGTCACGCCCGAGCTGGTGCGAATCTCAGTGGGACTCGAGAGCCTGGACGACATCCTGTGGGATATTGACCAGGCCCTGGCTGCGGCCACGCGCTAGGCGCGGCCGGTCAGCTCTGTAGGGCGCGCCACATCTCGATGTCGCGCTCGGCGGTCCAGATGCGAGGGTGCTTGATGCCGCTTGCCTCATCAAATGCGCGTGACACATCAAACGGCAGGCAGTGTTCATAGATGAAGACATTGCCAAATACCGGGTCCATGACCTTCCTCGTGTCATCGAACACCTGCTTGAGCGACTTCCCGGCTGCCACGCCCGCCTGCGCGGTGGCGTAGAGATCACCGACCCATTTTTTCGTGTAGTCGATGCCCGCGTTGCAGGCGGCTGCGCCCTGAAGCACCGGCCCGCGCCCTGGCACCAGTTGCTCGGCCCCGAGCGCACGCAGCCGTTCCAGCGTGTCGGGCCACTCTTCGAGCTGGGCATCGCCCGTGTAGACCCCGGCGTTGTACTCCACCAGATCGCCCGAGAAGCAGATTTTCTGTGAGGGGATCCAGGCGATGGTGTCGCCCCGGGTGTGGCCTGCACCGATGTGCATGAGCTTCACCTCGAGCTTGCCCAGATGGAGCGTGAGTTCGCGCTCGAACACCAGGGTGGGCCAGGTGAGCCCAGGCACGGATTCAACGGCCTGAAACAGTCTGGGAAACCGCTCGATCTCCGACTTCATGTCGGCCTCGCCCCGCTCGACGATCAGGTCCCAGGTGCCGCGCGAGGCAATGATTTCGGTGGCGCCCTCTGCGAAATAGGCGGACGCCCCCAACACGCGGACTGCATGGTAATGCGACAGCACAACATGGCGGATGGGCTTGTCGGTGACCTCGCGGATGCGGGCGATCAGGTCGCGCGCCATTACCGGCGTGGCCGTGGTGTCGATCACCATCACCGATTCGTCGCCAATAATCACGCCCGAGTTCGGATCACCCTCGG
>JALREG010000054.1 GCA_023253905.1 Burkholderiaceae bacterium | reverse complement strand
AAATTCACCCGTCTGATGGCTCTGGTGGCCGCCTTTGTTGCCGCCATCATGTTGTCGATCGGTCAGGCAGAAGCCTCTCGCGTCGGCGGCGGCAAAAATTCCGGCAAGCAGCAGCCCAACGCCATGCAGCGTGACGGTGGTGCGCCCGCCGGCCAGCAGGCTGCGCCTGGCGCTCAGCGCCCCGGTCAGCCCGCCGCTGCGCCTGCCGCTCAGCCCCAGGGCAACCGCTGGCTCGGTCCGCTCGCCGGTCTGGCTGCCGGTATCGGCCTTGCCGCGCTCGCGAGTCACCTCGGTTTTGGCGAGGAACTCGCCAGCATCATGATGATCGTGCTGTTTGCCGTCATCGCGCTGGTCGTGATCCGCATGATCATGGCGCGGCGGAGCCAGTCGGCGCAGCCGCAACCCGCCTACGCGGGTGCCGCCGCGGGCCAGGCGCCGGTGCCGTCGCCTGCGGCGTCCGCCCAGTCGGGCAACACGCTGTTTTCTCCGGTTTCGCAGCCGGCCGCGGCAGCACCGCTTGCAGCGGGTTCGGGCCCGGTCGAGGCAACTGCAACAACGGCCGCCAGCACGGGTCTGCGGGTACCAGCCAACTTTGACATCGCGGGTTTTGTCCGCAATGCCAAGGTCCAGTTCATCCGCCTGCAGGCATCATTCGATTCCGGCAACCTCAACGATCTGCGTGAATTCACCTCCCCCGAAATGTTCGCCGAACTGCGCATGCAGATCGAAGACCGTAAGGGCGCAGCCAACGTCACCGAGGTGGTGTCGGTCGAGGCCGAGTTCCTGGGCGTGGATTCGAACGACGCTGAGCACATGGCAAGCGTTCGGTTCTACGGCGTGATTCGCGAGGCGGTTGGCGCTCCGGCGCAGTCCTTCGACGAAGTCTGGAACCTCACCAAGCCGGTTCACGGCGCGGGCGGGTGGGTGCTGGCCGGTATCCAGCAGAACGAGGCTCCGGCCGCCTGATATGGGTGCGTCAACCGACGCTTCGCAGGAAGCGTCGGTGGCCTCAGGGAGCGCCTCAGACTGGCTGTCGGGCGCATCCCAACAAGGGCTGCGGGCGTTGCTCGCGGCCCTTAATCATTTGCTGGCCGCCAACGATGCCGCGCGGGCAAGCCTGCGCCCGCACGCTGGGCGGCTGATCCGGTTGGAAGCACGCGATCCTGCTCGGTCGGCGGCATGGTTTTCGATGCTGCTTTGTGTGAGCGCAGAGGGTCTGCTCGAGCCCGCGCCCGCAGCAACCTCCTCCCCCTCGGTCACCATGAGTATCCGGCCATCGCTGGATGCCGGGTTTGCGATGCTGAGCAAGGGGCCCGCAGGGCTTCAGCCGCATCTGCGCATCGAGGGCGATGTGCTCCTCGCGGCCGCGCTGGGCGAGCTGTCCCGCACGCTGCGTTGGGATGTTGAAGAAGATCTCAGCCGCCTGACCGGGGATGTGATCGCGCACCGGATCGTGGGCCTGGCCGCCGGTGCGGCACAGGTGCTGCGTGAGCTCGGTGAGCGCGCGGGCGTTGGGTTTGCCCGCCAGTGGAGTGTCGAAGATCCCATGCTGGTGGCTCGCAGCGAGCTGGCTGAACACTCGGCTCTGCTCTCGTCGTTAGAATCGCGGCTGGCGTCGCTCGAGCGGCGCATGGGTGGGCGTCGCTGAGCGCGTCATCCGCTTCCGCTTGATTTTCTGGAGGGTTAGCAATGGATCTCGGAATTTCCGGCCGCTGGGCGGTCGTTTGCGCCTCGAGCAAGGGCCTGGGGTATGGCTGTGCGATTTCACTCGCGCAGGAAGGCGTCAATCTGGTGATGAATGCCCGCTCGAGTGAGGTGCTGGAGCAGGCCGCTGACCAGATCCGCAAGCAGACAGGCGTCGAAGTGCGCACGGTGGCGGCCGACATCACCACCGATGAGGGGCGAACCCGGGTGCTTGCTGCCTGTCCGCAGGTTGATATCCTGATCAATAACGCCGGCGGTCCCCCGCCTGGCGATTTTCGCAACTGGACGCGTGACGACTGGGTGAAGGCGCTCGATGGCAATATGCTCACGCCGATCGAGCTCATCAAGGCAACCGTCGACGGGATGATCACGCGCCGCTTCGGTCGCATCATCAACATCACCTCAAGCTCGGTCAAGGCTCCCATCGAGGTGCTGGGTCTGTCCAACGGCGCTCGAAGCGGTCTGACCGGCTTTGTTGCCGGCCTGGCGCGTCAGACCGTGCGGCACAACGTCACGATCAACAATCTGCTGCCGGGGGTATTCAACACCGACCGGATCCGCACCACCGCGCAGGCGATGGCGAGCAAGCAGGGGCAGAGCCTGGAAGAAACCCTGGCTGCGCGCGCCAAGTCGATCCCGGCGGGCCGGCTGGGCGAGCCTTACGAATTTGGCCAGGCCTGCGCGTATCTTTGCAGCGGGCAGGCCTCGTATGTCACCGGGCAGAATTTCCTGATTGACGGTGGCACCTATCCCGGCACCTACTGAGTGATCACTGGGCGCCTGCGTCCCAGAGGGTATCAAGGCCCGCCTTCTTTAAAGCCTCGGCTCGCGCTTTCAGCCACACGGCTTCGTGGTCGGCGTCAGGGTTCGCGCCAGGCTCGCCGGATCGGCGCAGGCTCTCCCAGACCTGCTTCAGCACACGTTGGCGCTCGAGCAGCTGCTCCTGATGCGCCTGATGTTCGGCGCGCCATAGGCCTTGTTCGCGAAACACGCGAATTGCGCCGTCGTGCCACGGAATGGCCCATGCGAGCGGCTGGCGACGCGCTTCCCAGCCTGCGTTGCCGGGCGCGGCGTCGCGATAGTCGCGCCAGCGTCCGGTGAGCTCACGGGTGAGCGCCTGGATTTCATCGGCATCGCGCCGTGCCAGCGTGATCAGAACCGGATAGGGCCAGCTCACGCTTTCCACCGGCTCCTTGTCTGACAGACCGGTGCCGGTCACCGCATCGACCGGCACCATGTAGGGCGCCCACCGACGAAGCTGGCGCCATCCCTGCTCGTCGGCGTGAGGTACCAGCGGCCAGGTGAGCCCCCGCTTGGAGGAGGCCAATGCCTGCAGATCGGGTGTGCGCGAGGCGGCGAATGCGGCATCGGCGCGTCCGGCGGCGACAGCACGGATGGCGGCGCCATAGCCTTCGGTCGGTACCGAGGTGACGTCTTGCCAGGTAAGGCCAGCGTGGGCAAGGAGGGCGCGCAGGTGCTGATCAACTTCGGGGGCATCCTTGATGCGCGCTACGCGCTTGCCTTTCAGCTCTGCGACAGAAGTGATGCCGGCATCGCCCGCTGCCACCAGCCCGAGCAATTGCCCATGTGAATTCATGAGCACAGCGCGGACCGGCTGCGGCCCCCAGTCTGCCCCGGCAAACGCAAACAGACCCTCCTGGGCAAAGACACTGCCCGCCACGCTGGTGGCCGCGAGCTGCGCCCGACCGTCGCGCAGCATCCGGGCTCGCGTCACGTGCGAAGCGGAGCTTTCGATCTGCACCCGTATCACGCTGCCTTTGGCAAGCGCGCCTGTGAGCGCACGCAGTTGCTCATGCGCTTCGCTGCCACTGTCGGGTGTCGCCCAGACGTGCTTGCGCGGTGCGGGGCTGTCGGCCGAGGCAACGCCGGCAGCGCCTGCCAGCAGAAGGGCAGGCAGTAGCAGGCGAAAGCGGGTGGCAGCGGAGGGTGTCATGAATGGGAATTGGGCGGTGCGTGGGGGGCGATAAACTCGCAGGCGAGGTGATGGTCGGACAACGGTGAGCAGAGCAGCCTAGAATCATGACCGGGGCCAGCGCGAGGCCCAACTGCCCATAAGGAATTATGCAATGAAGCTGCGTTCGGCGTGCGTTCGAGTGATCGCGCTGATGTCGCTCGTTGTCTTGGGGGGGGTGATGCGGTCGGGCGAAGTGGGCGCGCAGCCGACCGCCCCGCCGGGTGGGGCCGCGCGCCTCGCCTCGCTCACCATCGTCAGTACGCTGCCCGAGTCCTATGCACGGGCACGGGTGCGGGCGTTTGAGCAGGCCAATCCGGGCACGCGGGTTGAACTCATCATCCAGCGGCCTGAGCAGATTCTGGGCATGCTTCGTTCGAATACACCGGCGCAGCGCCCTCACCTGATCTGGTCGGCTTCGCCCGAAAGCTTTGCAGGGGCTGCGGCCGAAGGTCTGCTTCTTGGCATCGATGGCGAGACGCAACCCATGGGGGGCACAGTGCCCGCGGATCAGGGGCTCACCGCTCGGGCACAGCATCTGATCCGGATTGCGCTCGCCCGACCGGCGGTGGCGTCGGCGCCGGCGTGGCCCGAGCGCTGGCAGGATATTGCCCAGGGTGAGTGCACCAGCGCGCTCGCCAACCCGTTTGCGGCGTCTGGCGGCCTGGGGGGCTTGCTGATTGAATCGGCGCTGCAGGATCGCGGCTGGGAGGGGGGCTGGGCGCTGCTGCTGGGCCTGGTTGCCAATAGCGCAAGCGGCGACGCAGGGGGCCCAACGCCGCTCAGTCTTGTCTTTGAAGACGCGGCAACCGATCCGTCGCTGGAAGTGCAACCTGCATTTGTGGTGCTGGCGCGAACGAGGCTTGCGCTGGTTGCGGCCGGTTCCCGCGACATGAGGCTTGCGCAACGGTTCGTCCGATTCACCACTGCCTCGCCGCCCCCTGCGATACCGCCCGCCGAGGCGCAGGGTCGGGCCATTCGCCGCTCCCCGCCCGCGATCGCGCAGTATCTGTCGATTGATCTCGCCCAGATGGAACGGCGCGAACCGGCGGTGAGCGCGCTTGCCCGCCAGTGGCTGGTGACTCACGCGGCGCAGCTCCGGCAGTCGTGCGCCGCACTTCGAGATGGGGCTCGGCGCGCGGCGACGGTCACCGACGAGCGCATCGCCCGCCAGACGCTTGCGCAAGCGCGCGCGCTTGCCTTTGGTCCCGCATTGCCCGAGCGAATGCTCGCCGAGGAGCCGGTTGTTCAGGCCTTCAATCCGCAGATCCGCGAGGCGCTCCGACGGCCCCGGGTGGCGGCCCTCGAGTCACAGTGGGCGGCGGCAGCGCTTGAACGCCACACGCAGGTCCTGGGCCTGCTTGCCCAGGCGAGGCTCACGCCATGAGCCTGGGGGGGCGGATCATCACCGCACCGACAGGAAAGGAGTGTGGCGATGAAAGCAAGCACAAAACCCTTGAGCCCGGTTTCGGGCTGGCGGGTGTGGTTCGACTCTGATCGGCTGGTGCTGGTGGCCTGCCTGTGCGCGATTCCCGCCGGCGTGCTGCTCGCGGGCGGATGAGCGCCGCGGCGGTCAGCGGAACACCACGGTCTTCGAGCCGTTTATCAGTACGCGGTGCTCTGCGTGCCATTTAAGCGCCCGGGCCAGCACCACGCTTTCAACGTCGCGCCCGATCGCGGTGAGCGTGGCAACGTCCATGGTGTGATCCACACGCGCTGCGTCCTGCTCAATGATGGGCCCTTCATCGAGGTCGGTGGTCACATAGTGGGCAGTTGCGCCAATCAGCTTCACGCCCCGGTCGTGTGCCTGCTGGTAGGGGCGCGCACCCTTGAAGCTGGGTAAAAACGAGTGGTGAATATTGATCGCCCGGCCCTCCAGCTGTGCACAGAGGCCTGGTGACAGCACCTGCATGTAGCGGGCCAGCACCACCAGCTCCACACCCTCCGACCTCACCACCTCCAGCAGCCGCGCCTCGGCCTCGGCCTTGGTGTCGGCGGTGACCGGGATATGGTGAAACGCGATGTCATAGGAAGCAGCCATCTGATAAAAGTCGCGGTGGTTCGAGACAATTGCTCGAATATCGAGCGGTAGCAGCCCGCTTCGCCACCGAAAGAGCAGATCGTTCAGGCAGTGGCCAAGCTTGGACACCATGATGACGGTGGGTAGCCGCCGACTGAGTTCAACGATCTTGGCGCGCATCGAAAAAGACTGCGCCACCGGCTCGAACTCGGTGCGCAGCGCCGCCATGGGCATCTGCTCGGTGGCGAGCTCGAACTGCACGCGCATGAAAAAAAGGCCGGTTGCCACGTCGCCAAATTGCGCGGCCTCCACGATGTTGGCGCCGCGCTCATAAAGAAAGCCTGATACCGCGTGAACAATGCCGGCGCGGTCGGGGCAGGAGAGCGTGAGCACAAAGGAGGCATTCATTCCGGAGGCGCTTTCAAATGAGGGTCAGGTAATGGGCTCGGGCGCCGGTCGCCAAACAGCGAATTGGCCTGCGCGTAGCCGATCGAGCCTTGATGAAACGAAGTGTAGCGACCTTGGTTCAGCAACTCGCGTGCAATGCGGCCGGCAAGGCCCAGCATCGCTCGCGCGGGTCCGGATCCTTGTGAAAGACGACGAACCCCCAGCGCCTGCAGCGTGGCGATATCGGGGCAGCCCGGCATCGCGAGCACGTTGAGCGGGGCTGCGGTGGCCCGCACCAGCGATGAAAGGGTGGGCGGATCGAGCGCACCCGGCACGAACACCCCGTCTGCACCTGCATCGACATAGGCCCGGCAGCGCGCGATGCTCTCGGATAATCGGCGCGGTGCGTCCCACAGCGACAGCCAGAAAGCATCGGTGCGCGCGTTGATGAAGAGCGGAATACCGCAGCGATCGGACGCCAGACGTACAGCGCGGATGATTTCGCATTGCCGTTTGAGATCGGTGAGCGTCGCGGCGCCTGGCCGGGCGTCTTCAAGATTGACGCCCACCGCGCCCGCCTCCAAAGCGAGCCGGCACGTCTCAGCCACTTCAGCGGGCGAGGCGCCATAGCCGGATTCAAGATCGGCGGAAACGGGGATGGATACCGAGCGCGCGATACGGGCGATGGCCGCGATCATGTCGGTAAGCGGTGCGCGCTCGCCGTCGGGCAAACCCTGTGCGTAGGCGATCCCGGCGCTTGAGGTGCCGAGCGCGGTAAACCCTTCCTGCTCAAATATCACCGCGCTTGCGGCGTCCCAGACGCTACCAATGATGAACAGATTCTGCTCGTGATGAAGTGCGTGAAACCGTCTGGCCCGCTCGGCTTGTGAAGGGTCCAACTGCGCGACCTGATCTACATGGTGGCGGTGGCAAGCGGCGGGGAGTCGGTTTCGCTTTCCTGCTGCTGGAGCGCGAAGATGGAGGTGTAGCCGCCGGACCAGTCGGGAGGTAGCAGGCACGGCCGGGGATCGTGATGCGCCCAGGTGGCGCGCTTTCCGGCGATGATCGCCTGATCATGCTTCGGTCGGATGGGGTTGACCGTGTACGGAAATGCATCAGCAGAGGTGAGCGTGTAGAGCAGGAGCGGCCGCCCGGTGTCCGACAGATTCTTGGGCGAAGCGTGCAGTGTGCGGCAATTGTGCAATGTGAGCGAGCCAGCTGGTCCGGGCAGCGCCACCGCGCGCTCAATCGGCAGGCGCGCTGCATCGGCGTCGCGCAGGCATCCGATCCAGCGGCCCGATTCATCGAACTGGGTGAGGAGCGGTTCAACCTCGATATGGCTACGTGGCAGCACCATGAGCGGACCGTTATCCATGCCGCAGTCATAGATGTAGGTGCCTACAGTGAGCGGCGAATAATTGGTGTGGGGCCAGAAGCTGATGTCGTAGTGCCACTTCACCTCTTCACCACCGCGTGCCCATTTGAAATTGAGCTTGGAGTGGTGGAACTTTACATCCGGGCCCACCAGATCGGCCACGATATCGACAATCGGCGAACGCGTGACATAGTCCCAGTAGACCGGGTGATGCTCGACCGGGTTCGATACCCGGCGCAGCCGAGGCGCATCAGGCGTATGCCCCGGTTCAAGATCGAAGATCTTGTCGGACACGCTGACCTTGCGTGAGCGCTCCACCATCTCCTCGGTGGCGGCGCGAAGCTTCGCGATCCATTCGTCGCCAATCACCCGCTCGAGCAGGATGTAGCCCTCGTTGAAATAGAACTCCCGCTGTGATTGGGTGAGCACGCGCGGCTTGATGGAAAGGATCTGATCGGGCGTCATGGAAACCTCTTTGGATCGGGTTCAGGCGCTAGCGAAACTGCAGCATCTGTTCGGGCAGCCAGGTGACCAGTTGCGGGAAGGCCATGGTGAAAACAAGCGTGAGCACCTGGAGCGCAATGAACGGCACCACGCCCCGGTACATGTGGCGGATAGTGATCTCGGGGGGCGCCACGGCGCGCAGATAAAAGATGGCGGGCGCCATGGGGGGCGTGAGGTAACTGGTCTGAATCATGATGAGAAACAACACACAGAACCACACGCCGTCGAACCCCGCCATGGTGGCGAGCGGAGTGAAGATGGGTACAAAGATGAGGACGATCGAGATCCAGTCGAGAAAGAACCCCGCGATGAAGATGATCAGCATCATGAGCGAGAGCAGCATCCAGGGGCTCAGGTTCAGTTCACCAATCAGACGGCTGGCGGTATTGATGCCGCCCGCACCGATGAAAACGCCGGTAAAGAGCGTGCCCGCGAGCAGCACCATCATGATCATGGCCGTGACCTTCAGCGTCTTGATGAGCGCCTCGTAGAACGAAGCGAGGCTGAAGGTGCCGTAGAGCACGGTGAGGAGCACCGAGGCGAGCGCGCCAATCGCTGCCGCTTCGGTGGGCGAGGACCAGCCAAGCAGAATCGATCCCAGCACCGCGAAGATGAGGAGCACCGGTGGGATGAGGTTTTTTGCGCTGATCAAGAGCTTCTCGCCGAAGGTGGGGTCGTCGGGCGAGGGCGCAATGGCGGGTCCGTTCTCGGGCTTGAGTACGCACAGCACAAAGATGTAGATGAGGTAAAGAAGCCCCATCAGAAGCCCCGGGAAGGTCATGCCATAGAGAATGTCACCCACCGACAGATTGGCGAGCGGGCCCATGACAACGGCCACGACCGAAGGCGGGATGATGGTGCCAAGCGAGCCGCCGGCGCAGATGGTGCCCGAGATGAGCGAACGGTTATAGCCGTAGCGCATCATCACCGGAATGGTGAGGAGCCCCACTACCGACTCGGTGGCACCGATCACACCTGAGGAGGCGGCAAACAGAATGCACATGATGACGGTTGCGAGCGCCAGCCCGCCTGGCAGCCGCCGGGTCCAGATGTGGATGGCCTCGAACAGACGCTCGGCGATGCCTGAGCGCTCGAGCATGGAGCCCATGAAAACAAAGAGCGGGACTGCGGCAAAGACGAAATTGGAGGATAGATCATCAATTTTTTCGATGAACTGAAACACCACCCGATCGCCGAAGACCGCGAGACCAAACAGCACGGCGGTGACCATCATGCAGAACGCCACCGGAAAGCCCAGGAACATGAGCAGAAAGGCCACCGGCAGCATGAAAAACGGAAGCAGGTCCATGATGTCTCAGGCTCTCGTGGGGGCGCTGCGCAGGCTTCGAACGAGCTTGATGACCTCGGCGACTACTTGCAGGGTGAGCAGCAAAAATGCTGCGAGAAAAACCAGCCGGAAGGGCCAGACTGGCATATTGAAGGCGGACTGGCCGCTTTTTTCGTTACTGGCGTAGGCACTCGAAAAATAGCGCGAAAGCGCAAGCGTGAGCCAGACCAGCATGGGCAAAAGCACCGCATAGCCTGCGAGGTCGATCAAGGCACGGGTACGCGCAGAGAACTTGCCGCTGAAGATGTCGATCCGGATGTGCTCGCCCGCGCGCAGGGTGAATGCAAGGCCCAGCAGGAAATGCGACCCGGTGAGCATGTAGCCCACCTCGTAGGCCCAGATAGTGGGCGAGTTGAACAGATAGCGGGCGAAGACTTCGTAGCAGGTGCTGAGCACCAGTGGAACGATGAGCAGCGCGCCAAAGATGCCAATCTTGTCGCTCGCCGATTCGATCGCGCGGATCAGGGCTTGCATGGTGAGGAGGCTCCGGTGTGACGACCGTGCTTAACGGCCCGCGGGTCAGCGGGCCGTTCCACCGCTCTAGCCGCGGATGGTGCGCCAGCGTTCGGCGCCTTCCCATTCCTTTTCGAAGTCGACCTGGCTCTTCAGGATCTTGGCAAACGCGGGATCTTTTTCGGCAGTCTTGGCCGCCCAGTCGAGGCCGATCTTGCGAGCCTGCTTCTGTACGTCAGCATCAAGTTCGATGATCTGGTTGCCGGCCTTGCGATAGAACTCAAGCGCTTTGGCGTCCTCGTTTCCAACCTTGATCCAGCTCTCGAAGGTGACCAGGCGCGCGATGAGCTGCACCAGCTGCTGGTCGGCGGCGGGCATTTTCTGCCAGACATCTTTGTTGATCACCAGCTCGAAGGGCGCGGTGGGCTGATGCACGCCAGGAATGATCACGTAGCGCGCGACCTTGTGAAAGCCGGTGGAGATGTTTTCCCAGAGCGTGCCCCATTCGGTGGCGTCGATTGCGCCGCGCTCGAGCATGGGGTAGACGTCGCCGCCCGCAGTGGTGACCGGCGCGGCGCCCAGGTCTTTGGCCATTTCAAGCCAGGCGCCCGCGGTGCGAAGCTTGAGGCCCTTGAGGTCGGCGAGCGACTTGACGGGCTTGCGGGAATGCAGAAATGCTTCGGCGGTGCGAATGAAAAGCGGCATGGAGATGATGCCTTCCTTGGCTTCGCGATGGGCGCGTTGCATTTCGTCGCCGCCCGCGCCATAGAGCCAGTGCAGCATGCGCTCGCTGTCCATCGAGCCCGCGTAGCCGCCAAAGAGCACCGTGGTGACGTCTTTACCCCAGTCGTAGCCCATCCAGGTATGACCGCATTCGGCCACGCCGTTCTTCACGGTTTCGGGCACGCGGAGGGCATTGCCCAGGGCGCCACCCGGGAACACCTGGATCTTGAAACGTCCGCCCGAGACTGCCGCCATGCGCTCGGCAAACGCCTTGGCGCCGATATCCATGAGCGGGCCGCTTGCCCA
>JALREG010000437.1 GCA_023253905.1 Burkholderiaceae bacterium | reverse complement strand
CTGCATCGTCTTTTCCAGATAAGCGCCCATCATGCCCTGCATAGAATGACCGTAAAACCGAATGATCTGCGCGAGCATCGGCGACGTAAATAGCGGCGCACCGCCGGCTTCTTCCTCGAGAATGATCTGCAGCAGAATGCTCCGCGTCAGGTCTTCCGTTGTCTTGGCATCGGCCACGCGGAAGGGTTCGTTATCGAGTACCAACTGCTTGACGTCGGCCAGCGTGATGTACGCGCTGGTTCGTGTGTCGTAGAGCCGTCGGTTCGGATATTTTTTAATCAGCCGGATCGGTGCGCTCATTGGCCATCAACCCATGTGCAAGCCACCGTTGCAGGAGAACTCTGCACCGGTGGTGAAACCTGCGTCATCGGTCGTGAGCCACCCGCAGATCGATCCGATTTCCTCGGCGCGACCCAGCCGCTTGACCGGAATGGTCTGGATGATTTTTTCGCGCACGTCTTCACGAACCGCCATGACCATATCCGTGGCGATGTAGCCCGGCGCGACGGTGTTCACCGTCACCCCCTTGCTCGCCACTTCCTGGGCAAGCGCCATCGAGAAGCCGTGCATGCCCGCTTTGGCCGCTGAATAGTTGCTCTGGCCAAACTGACCTTTTTCACCGTTGACCGACGAGATGTTGATGATACGACCCCAGCCCCTGTCGAGCATGCCATCGATCACCTGCTTCGTGACATTGAAGAGCGAATTGAGGTTGGTGTCGATGACGGCGCGCCAGTCATCGAGTGACATCTTGCGGAACACCCCGTCTCGCGTGATGCCCGCGTTGTTCACCAGAATATCGGGACTGCCGAAGGTAGCCTTCACATGATCAAACGCCGCCTTGGTGGAGTCCCAGTCGGCCACATTACCCACCGAGGCGTGAAACTCGTAGCCATCGGCCTTCTGTTCAGCGAGCCATTTGGCGTGATCACGCGTAGGCCCGCATCCGGCGATGACCAGATAGCCCATGTCGTGGAACTTACGGCAAATGGCGGTGCCAATTCCACCCATTCCACCCGTTACGTAAGCAATTTTCTTACTCATGAGCCAATCTCCTTGTTGTGATGCATATCGGTGTGCGGTTCAAGCTTTTTGCCTGACATAGCTGCCCGGGGCGGGTTCCAGCACTGTGAATCGAGCCGATCCGGGTGAACGCGGCGCCAGTCTTCGCTCACCCTGGAATTTGGTGAGCCACTGGGCCCAATCGGGCCACCAGCTCCCGGGAATCTCCTCGGCCTCGCTGAACCACTGTTCAGCTGACGGCGGGCAGCTCGCGCCCACCCAGTAGTTACGTCGGTTGCGATGCGCCGGGTTAATTACGCCGGCAATGTGTCCGCTTGCGCCCATCACGAACCGAACTGGCGCCTTCATCAGTTGCGTGGATTCGTACGCAGCACGCCACGGAACAATGTGATCGTCGCGCGATCCGTAGACATAGGTGGGGACGCCGATGGCGCCGAGATCAATCGACTCACCGGCTGAGGCAAGGCGGCCAGGAATGCGCAGCTCATTTTGCAGGTACATATGGCGCAGGTACCAGCAAAACATCGGACCAGGCAGATTGGTGCTGTCAGAGTTCCAGTAAAGAAGGTCGAAAGCGGGCGGCGGTTCGCCCTTCAGGTAATTGCTCACCACATAGTTCCAGACCAGATCATTCGGTCTCAGGAAGTTGAAGGTCGTGGCAAGTTCTCGACCATGCATGAGTCCGCCTCCCCCAATGGTGGCTTCCTTGTAGGACACAAAGGCTTCGTCAACAAAGATGCCGAGCACGCCCGGGTCAGAGAAGTCGAGCAGTGTGGTGAGCAGCGTGAGCGACTCAACCCAGCGCTCCCCGCGTGCCGCAAGCGCTGCGGCTGCGGTGGCGACCAGCGTGCCGCCCACGCAAAAGCCCAGCAGATTGATGGTGGGCTGACCGGTAATTTCGCGGACTGTGCGGACCGCCTCGATGACACCCCGCTCAACGTAGTCATCCCAGGTGAGCCGGCTCTGATCGGCCTGTACATTTCGCCACGACACCATGAACACGGTATGCCCTTGCGCCACTGCATAGGCAACGAGCGAGTTATCGGGCTGCAGGTCCATGATGTAGAACTTGTTGATGCAGGGCGGCACCATCAATAGCGGCCGACTCCCCACGCGATCGGTAGTGGGGGTGTACTGGATCAACTGAATGAGATCGTTTTGATACACCACCGAGCCCGGCGTGGTGGCCACATTGCGCCCGACCTCAAAGGCCAACTCATCGGTCTGAGAGATGTGCCCCTTCTGCAGATCGGCAAGCATGTTCTGGATGCCCGACCACAAGCTCTCTCCTCGCGTATCGAGGAGCTTCTTCTGCGCTTCCGGGTTCGTGAGAAGAAAATTCGCTGGCGACATCATGTCGACCCACTGCTGGGTGGCAAAGCGCAGGCGCTCGCGCGACTTCGACTCGCCTTCCACTGCATCGGCCATCTTCTGTAGAAATTCGGCATTCAGCGAGTAGAGCGCGGCACTCCAGGCAAATGGCCCGGTCTGCCAGCTTGCATCGGAGAAACGACGGTCCGGCGCAGCCGGCGGATTGGGCGACGACATCAGATCGGTGAGGCGCGCGAGATAGTCAGCCTGCAAACCAGACATGACCTCAGGCGCAACATGAAGGCCTGCCGGCAGGGCCCCTGTGGCGGTCGCGGCGGATTCGGATTCGCGCGCAGCCCCACTTCGCCCAGACGGAGCGCCCGATGCTGATGGGCCGCCACCCGCGGCGCGTGCTTTGGACTTGCGAGCTCGTGGCGCCGACTTCGGTTGTGCCGATGCCTTGGGCGATTGACGCCCCGCCGGTTTCTTCGCGCCCCCAACGATAGCCTTGCTGCGCTTGGCTGTTGCCATAATTTCCCCAGGTTCTGCCCACTAGCACTTTTTTCAGGCATTCTCCCCTGCGACGCTGATTTTTCAAAACACGACCTTACTGAGCGCCGATGTACATCATTGCAATCGCCTGGCTTTATGTTGTCCTTCTGATGTCGCTCACCGAATCATCGTGGGTGGCGGGCGTCGCCACATTCTTCTTTTATGGTGTGTTCCCGCTGTCGGTGCTCCTGTACCTGATCGGCACCCCGCAGCGCCGACGCAACCGCCAACGACTCGAGGCATCTGAAGCCCCGCCGCCCCGGTCACGCCCCGGGCTTGATCCAGATCAGTGAAGCCATCCGGCCGGTGACCCTGTCACGCCGGTGCGAATAAAAGCGGAGCGGGTCTGCAACGGTGCACTGCTCACCGCCCCCGACCTCTGTCACACCCAAGCGAGCCAGGCGCCGTCGCGCGAGCGAAAACAGGTCGGCCAACCACTTACCGGGTTGGGAGGCAGGGCGAAAGCAGACCACCGACATGGCATCCTGGTCGGCAAACGCCTGCCTCACCTCATCGCCGACTTCGAACGCGGCAGGCCCGATCGCCGGCCCCAGCCAGGCACTCAGGACTTCATCTTCCCCGGGAAGTGAACGAAGCGCGGCCACCGTGTTCTCAAGCACCCCCGCGGCAAGGCCCCGCCATCCTGCGTGCGCAGCGCCAATACGGCGCCCCGAACGATCGGACAGCAGCACTGGCAGGCAGTCTGCACTTAGCACGGCGAGTACGCGCCCCGGGACGTCGGTGACCGACGCGTCGGCGCAGGGCTCAGGCGGGTTTTCCGGGTAATCAATCGGGGCGATGACGCGGTGTACGGCCACGCCATGCACCTGCTCGAGCCAATGGGGGTCGGAAGGCAGCGCTGCGCGCAGGCGGCGACGATTTTCGGCAACAGCATCCGGGTCGTCACCACAGCGCGAGCCCAGGTTCAAGCCGCCAGGCTGCCCATTGGGTAATCCCCATGCACCGAGGCTTACGCCGCCGTCGCGGGGAGTGACAACTGCGCATACCGTTCCTGGCAGCGGCCAACCGGCTGACAGCAAGGCAATACTCAAAGCGCCCCCGCGTCATGGAAGGGGCGACTGGCCAAATGCATCGCAACATCCAGCTCAATGCCTGCCGACGCCAGCAAGGCGCCGAGATCGCTCGGCCAGGATGAAGTCCAGACCTGGGTCCGGCCGCTCACCGGATGCTTCAATTCAAGCCGCCAGGCATGGAGCGCCTGCCGCGGCGCGAGCGGATCAGCCAGTCCGCCGTAGAGCACGTCACCGACGATCGGCGCGCCCAGATGGCGCGCATGCACGCGGATCTGATGCGTGCGCCCCGTATGGAGCCGGCACTCGACAAGGCTCACCGCGCGAGCGCCTAAACGCCCCTCGGCAAGCTTTCGGAACACCGTGCGCGCCGGGCGACCGCCGTGGCCGCGAACGACGGCCATCCTGATTCGCTGGGCCGGATCTCGCCCGATGGGCTCATCAACCTCTGCACGATCCGCAGCGCAGCCCTGCACCAGCGCCAGATAGCGACGGCCCATCCGGCGCGAAGCAATTTGATCGGCAAGGTGAGCCATGGAGGCTTCGGTTCTGGCCACCACCATCAGACCGCTGGTGTCCTTGTCCAGCCGATGAACGATTCCCGCACGCGGTAAGGCGGCTTGGCTCACAAAGCGATGGAGCAGGCCGTTCAGCAGGGTGCCGTGCCAGTTACCCGCACCGGGATGCACGACCAGGCCGGCGTGTTTGTCGATCACAAGGATCGCATCGTCGTCATGGGCAAGACTGAACTCAACCGCTTCAGGCGCAAACGCAGCCTCGGCCTCCAGCGGCTGCACCTCCACCAGCAGCGTTTCGATTCCGGCCAGACGGTGCCGGCGTCCCAGCACACGCTCGTCCCAACTGACCGCTCCAAGCTCAATCCAGCGCTGGAGTCGCGAGCGGGAATACTGCGGCAACGACCGCGCCAGGAACCGATCGAGGCGCTCGCCATGCGCCCCCGAGGCCGACAGCTCGTAGGGGCCCATGGCCATATCCGCGGACGACAAGACCTGTCCGGACTCATCTGTCTCTCGTGCAGCGGACACGGAAGACAGCGCGCCTGCGTTGGCTATAATGCTTGGATGAATCGACATATTTTGAACGCCGTACGCCTGTTGGGTGTGTGGCTGATGCTCTCGCTGTCGGGTTGCGGCACATTCGACCAACCCGACGAAACCGTCGGCTGGCCGCCGGACAAACTCTACAGCGAAGCCCGCAAAGACCTCGACCGCCGCAGCTGGCCCGAGGCCATCAAGCTGCTGGAAAAACTGGAATCGCGCTACCCGTTCGGCCGCTGGGCCGAGCAGGCACAGCTGCAAATTGCCTACGCGCATTATCGCAATAACGAACGCGTACTCGCCATTGCGGCGCTTGACCGCTTTATCAAGCTTCACCCCAGCCATCCCGCGCTCGACTACGCGCTCTACATGAAAGGCGTGGTCAATTTCAATGAACAGGAAGGCCTGTTCGCAGCCCTCGGCCGACAGGACCTGGCCGAGCGCGATCTCACTGCGGCGCGCGACGCCTTTGATTCTTTCCGAGCGCTCATCAATCGGTTCCCGCAAAGCCAATACGCCGCAGATGCGCAGCAACGCATGGTTTACCTGGTTGATGCCATGGCCTCGGGCGAACTGTCTGTCGCCCGCTACTATTTCCGACGTGGCGCTTATGTGGCGGCCGCCAACCGGGCGCAGGCGATCGTGCGCCAGTTTCCCTCTGCCCGGTCCACTGAGCAGGCCCTGATCATGCTCGCTGACGCTTACGACAAACTCGGCATGCCCGACCTGCGTGACGACACCCGGCGGGTGCTGCAGAAAACTTTTCCACAGGCCGCATCATCCACGCCCGCTGAGCCCGCCAGCAGGTGGCGCTTCTGGCGCTAGGCCAATAGGCTCCGGGCCCGCCGCCACGGCGGGCTGATGCCCGCGCCTGACCCACGCCAGGGCTTCTTCGGGCTTACGCGTGATCGGCATCGCAGGCAGGCTGCTCCGCAGCGTGCGACCATACCCTCTTGACACCAGACGCTCATCACAGATCACGAGCAGACCGCGATCGCGTTCAGAGCGAATCAGCCGCCCCGCGCCCTGTTTGAGCGCCATCGCAGCCGCCGGCAGCTGAATAAGCCCAAACGGATCTCCTCCCCGTCGCCGCAGGGCGTCGCTACGCGCTCGGAGTACCGGGTCATCGGGCGGGGCAAACGGCAACTTGTCGATCACCACGAGCGACAACTGTTCACCCACCACATCCACCCCTTCCCAGAAGCTCGCGGAGCCAATCAGAACGGGGGCGCTCGACTCACGAAACCGGGACAGCAGTTCGTTCCGTGGCAGCTGCCCCTGGACCAGCCATTCAACGGGCGTGCGCGAAGACGCGGTCAGCCGCATCAGCCGCTCGGCGAGCTGTTCAACCATTCTCAGGCTGGTGCATAAAATGAAAGCCCGCCCTCGATTGGCCTCGAGCAGCGGCGTAATGGATGCGGCGACCCGATCGGCAAATTCAAACGCAGCGGGATCACCGCACGGAGGCACATATAGAAGCGCCTGCTGAAGGGTATCGAAGGGGCTAGGCCAGGCCTCGCAGCGACTCTCCTTGAGCCCCAAGAGCCCGGTAAAGTGGCTGAAGTCCTGGCCTACCGCCAGCGTTGCCGACACAAACACCCAGGCTCGCGGCATGGCCTCGCGGTGCCGCTGAAACACCTCCGCAAGTGACAGGGGCGTGGCGTGGAGCACCAAAGCGTTCGCGCCCGCGTCAGCCCACAGCACCGATTCAACCCCACCGGATGCCGTGCCGCCGGATCCGTCTGCACCAGCGAGACCATCACTCCATTGGCCGAGAAGACGCTCAAGCTCAATCGCCCGCGCGGCCAGCCGGGCAACCTCCGGCCCACGTTCGGCCGCCCCCTGCAGCGGCTCACGAAACGCCTGCAAGGCCGCCATGACATCAACGGTCGCCACGCTGAATTCATGATTGGCAACCAGGCGATCGCGGTCCAGCCGGCCGTTACCCGAAACCGTCAGACGCCACTGGCGAAGACATTGCTCGAGTCGTCGGTTGAGGGTGATCCAGTCGGCAGCGTCAGCCGCTTCGGACAGGCCCTCGCGCATGGCATCGCGCGCGAACTCGACCAGCTGGCGGCTGGACACCGAGCGTCCAAAAAACTGGCTCGCTGTTTCGGGGAGCTGATGAGCCTCGTCGAAAATAATCGCCTGCGCCGTGGGCAGAAGATCAGCCACCCCCTCATCGCGTAACGCCAGATCGGCGCAGAGCAGGTGATGATTGACCACCACCAGATCGGCCTCCTGCGCCGCCTGCCGCGCTTTGAACACGAAGCAATCACCGAGATCCGGACAGTCCTGCCCCAGACAGTTTTCGCGGGTCGAGGTGGCACGCGCCCACGCTGGCGCGTCTTCGGGAATGGAGGGCGCGTCGCTTCGATCACCGGTCGCCGTCACCGCGGCAAAGCGGTCGATGCGATGAAGTACAACAACGTCTTCACGCCGGTCAAAGCGTCCGTCTTCGAGATTTCGCCTCAGATGGTAGCGGCAGACGTAGTTGGCCCGCCCCTTGAGGAGCGCCACGCGAGTTCCCACCCGGAGCGCATCGCGCACCCGAGGCAAATCCCTCCGAAAAAGCTGATCCTGAAGCGTTCGCGTTCCAGTGCTCACCAGGACCATGCCCCCAGACAGGAGCGCGGGCACCAGGTAGCCAAAAGTTTTGCCAATCCCGGTCCCTGCTTCGGCCACCAGTGTGGAGCGCGCCTCGAGCGCTTCGCCCACCGCCTGGGCAAAGGCCACCTGGCTGGACCGCAGACGATATCCCGGTTGCGATCGGGCAACCTCGCCGTCCGGGTGAAACGCCGCAGCAATCCGCTCGAAGAAGGCCGCTCGAAGATCGCTCACGTCAGGCCGGAACGTCCGGCACCAGCCGCATCTGGAGCAGTGTGATGGTGTCGCGAATTTGAAGGCGACGCTTCTTCAAGCGGCGCAGCTGAAGATCATCGAAATCACCCTGCGGGCTGGCCGCGTCAATCATGGCGTCCAGCCCTTCGTGCTCGAGTTGAAGCTCGACGATTCGCCGACGGATGGTCTCGGAATCTTCCTGATCGTTCATTCGAGAATCGATGAGCACCGGGTAAAAGAAGCGCGGCTGGCGCCGCAGCAACGTTGGCTTTTGGCATGAGCCCTGAATGATACTTCCGCGTCTCCCTGCAAACAATGAATCCCGCGGCCGCACAGATGTGTGCCGGCACCGGCAAAACTCAGGCAGAGGGCGGCGCCCGCATCGACGCCGACGGGAAGAACAGCCGGGTCAAGGCGCTGTCGTGCACCGGCGAGTCACCTCGTGCCGACTCAGCGCCAAAGCGTCGCCAGTCAGATACCCAGAAAATACTGTCGCAAATCTCGCGCAGCCCGAGGGTTTCACGGTCCCCGATCAGAATTCCCTGCACCCGAAGCTGTTGATGAACGCGCGCGTAGTCAATCGTCGCCAGTACATCAGCGGTCACGCCAAATTCGCCATCGGAAACAATCAGAAGGTCGGCACCCGCCCACTGCGCCTCACCCAGGTCAGCTATGGCCGCCTCGATCGGGTCAGCGATATCGGTGCCGCCATGAAAGCTCGCCGAAAGGAGGCTCGCAAGCGCAACCAGGCCCTCCACGTTCTGATCGAGTGGCGTACGCCGCAGTTCGCCTGGACCGCCGAACGCATACACCACACACCCGCGACGACCCTGACGCGCTGCCCGCATGGCCTCGAGCACCACAGCCTTGGCGACCTGCTCGGCTGCCCCCGCCATCGACGATGAGGTGTCCAGACAGACGATGATCGGCCCCGCCTCCATCTGCGGGGCCTGAATCGGTTGGGTCGAATCGAGAATCGCCTCGACCGGCATTGGGACCGATATGCGCTCAGGCTCGCGCAGTGCCTGGGCGAGCAAGGCATGCTCGGACAACTTGGCTGCGAATATTCGTCGCAGCCGCCGCGCGCTCCGTGGATCAGCCGAACGGCGCCGCCAAATTGCCCACTCGGAAGCGAGCACGCGATCAAGCGAAGCCGAGCGATGGACGCCATCGGGATCGCCGCGCTCACCCGCCATCAGCACCGCCTGCCAGCGCTCGGCATCGAGACGATGTTTCGCTTCGGTGGAGACGGTCGCGTGCGGGCGTAGCGCGCTGGCCTCGGTGAGCCGCGAGCGCCCCAGTGAGCGGATCAGCGCGGCAAGCGCCGCGGAGTCTCGAATCGTCCGGTGCGCCGCCAAAACGGCCGCCCAGCCCTCGCCCTTCAGGACCCCGCGAACCTCACTCCAGCGCGCGAGACTGCTGAAACCCTCCAGCGACTGAAACACCGCAACGATCTGCTCGAGGTCGGCACGCTCGGTTTCCCATTGCTCAGCAAAAGCCTGCGCAAGCGCTGAAACGGCGGCCGCCTCGCCATGCTGCGCCCGGAGCCTGGCTAACGCATCCAGATGCCAGAGGAGGCTCCTCAGCAGCTGCACACCCCAGTCATGCTGACCTGCCACGAGTGCCAACAGGTCCAACCGATCAATAGCCAGCCCAAAGGCCTGCGCAGCGACGGGTCCAGGCCAGGCACACGTGACAGCGTCATCACCCAGCGGGTTATCCCCTTTTGCGAGCCTCGGCAGCGCTTGATCGAGCCAGCGCAGTCGCTCGAACAACTGTCCATGCGAATTGATGAGCGCCGGCAGCCACAACGCGCGATCCAACCGCTCGAGTGCCTCAAATTGCCGCTCAAGGTCGCGGGTCTCGAACCGTCCTAGCGTCACGCGCGCGCCTCAGGTGGATTGGCCGATGTCCACCGGATCGGGAATGAGGTCCCCCCCTAACCCGGCAACCGCTTCGTTGACAGGCAGGGCGCAAAATGCGTCCCGCGCGACAATCAAACGCTCTCGGGCCGCACGGACTCGCGCCACCGAATCGTGAAAGGTCTCTACCGCCCGGTCAGCGAATGTCGGCGAGAGCCAGACCCCTGCGCTCAAGCCGATGGCAAGGTCGCGGGCGTGACGGTCTGCGCCCTGTAGCCAGTGATCCACCTGTTCGATGACCGCGCTGACCTGCGCCACCCGAGCGCCGATGTGTGCGGCACTGTACCGGCGCGCCCGGCTGAATGCCGAGAGCCGTGGCGCGCCTTCGCCCAGCGCGCTTGAGTCCGCTCCGGCGAGCTGGCGAGCGAGTGCAAGCTTGCCGGAGTCATCGAAAGCGAGTTCGCCCGCCGACTGTTCGAGCTCGAGCTGCTGCGCAAACGCCTGCGCTGCACGGTCCAGCCAGACCGGGTCGAGCGTGCGATCCACGCCCAGCCAGTGGAGCACCCAGTCATCGAAGACAGTCACCTGCGCAGGCGTTGCCGGCAGCATCCATCGAAGAATCGGTAGATGCTCGACACCCGCCTGCGATCGACCTTCGAGAAGCGCCGCCACCCGCAGCACCCTCACAGCCCGGACCCAGCGCCGATCGCTGACCGCGACCGAAGACGCTCTGAGGCTCGTGCGCAGCGCGACTAAGCCTTCAATGAGGGGATCGCTCAGTGAAATTCCCCCAACCGACCGATCAATCGACGCCGCGACCTCGCGACCCAATCGCCAGGCCGGGGGTTCGTCCGGCCTATCCGACAACGTGAGTAGCGCATGGAACGACGCATCGGCGACTGGCGACACGTCGCAGCGAAACAGGAAGCGATCCTGAAACGCCCGCATGCCGTCATCGTCGGGCCACTCATTACTCGCCGCCACCAGACACGCAAGCGGGACCGCCACTCTCCGTGCCCCCTGATCAAACACCCGTTCGTTGAGTATTCCCAGAAGTGCATTGAGGATGGCCGAATTGGCCTTGAACACCTCGTCCAGGAAGGCGACATCGGCCGTCGGCAGATAGGCATCCGTCTCCCGCTCATACCGCCCCTCATCGAGCGCCGAGAGCGACAGTGGCCCGAACAGTTCCTCGGGCACCGTAAAACGCGTCAGCAGCCGCTCAAACCAGCGCCCGCCCACCAACTGATGCACCCGGCGTGCAAGCGCGCTCTTGGCCGTGCCCGGTGGACCGATGAGGAGCACATGCTCGCCAGACAGAAGCGCGAGCAGCAGTACCCGCGAATGGTCGTCGCGCTCGAGCAGGCCGCCCGCGAGCCAGTCGATGACCTCGCGAAGCGTGTGTGCGTCGGGCAAACCGGAAAAAGTTGGATCGTGACCGGGGGGTTCACCCGGCGGCGGCTGATGGCGGATCGGGGTGAGTCGGTTCATGGGAACCCCAGTCAGGCGAGAGTCATGGTGACCCCGCGGCGCGGCGCCTCGAGATATTCTCGACCTTGCATCTCAGCGAGCCGGCTCACCGTTCGGTGAAACTCTCCTGCCATGACGCCCTGGGTGTAGAGCGCTTCAGGCGGGCACTGCGCCGATACAATGAACTTGACCTTCTGGTCGTAAAGCACGTCAACCAGCCAGACAAAGCGCCTGGCCTCGGAGGCCATTGCCGCCGTCATCTTTGGTACATCCGAGAGGATCACCGTGTGAAAACGCGTGGCCAATTCAAGATAGTCGTTCTGCGATCGTGGTCCACCGCAAAGCGTTCCGAAGTCAAACCACACCACGCCCCCGGCGCGCCTCAGCGCGCGCACTGTCCGGTTCTCAATCTGCAACTCGGGCGCTTCGTCCGCTGCTTCAGCGAGCGCCTCGAAGGCTGAGGACAACGCGCGTGCCGCTGATTCATCCAGCGGCGTGAGATAGGCCTGAATCTGAGCGAGCGACATCCGCCGGTAGTCCTGACCCGCATCGAGCTGAAGGCAGTCGGTGTGTTGATGGATGAGCGCGATCGCGGGGAGGATCCGGTCGCGATGCAGTCCGTCGGGATAAAGATCATCCGGGCGATAGTTCGAGGTCATCACGAAGCAGACCCCATGGCTGAATAGCCCTCGCAACAGTCGCTCGAGGATCATGGCGTCGGCAATGTCCGACACATGAAACTCATCGAAACAGATCAACCGATGGCGCTGTGCCACGCGTCGTGCAAGTTCATCGAGGGGGTCGGCTCGCCCCTTCAAAGACTCCAACTCGCGATGCACGGCTCGCATGAACTCATGAAAATGAAGCCGGGTCTTTCGAAGCGGCCCCACGGCGCCATAGAAGCAGTCCATCACGAAGCTCTTGCCGCGACCGACTCCGCCCCACAGCCACACCCCGCGTACCGCCCTGGGTGCCCGCCCGAAGACCCGGCCGAGCAACCCGGGCGTGCGATCGCCCGCCTGCGCCAGCTCGTCAGCCAGGCGCTGCAGTCGCTGTACCGCCGCTCGCTGCGCGGGATCTTCGCTGTATCCTCGCGAAGCCAGCAAGCGTTCGTAGGCCTCGACGATCGAGGTGCCTGCCACAGTCACCCCAGAGGCTGCCGTCAACCGTTCAAGGCCCGATTGTCTGTGGCTGCGAGCGCCGCTTCGCGCATGACTTCGGACAGCGAGGGGTGGGGATGGCAAATCCGCCCGATATCTTCGGCCGAGGCTTTGAATTCCATGGCGAGTACAGCCTCGGCAATCAGGTCAGAGGCGTTTGCGGCCACGATATGCACACCCAGCACCTCATCGGTGGTGTCGCATGCAAGCACCCGCACGAACCCAGCCGACGCGCCGGTTCCCAACGCACGGCCGTTGGCTGCAAACGGGAACTGGCCGCTCTTGAACGACCGGCCCGCCGCTTTCAGCTGCTGCTCGGTTTGGCCGACCCATGCAATTTCGGGTGAGGTGTAAATCACCCAGGGAATGCAGTTGTAGTCAATGTGCGGCTTCTGACCCGCGATCAATTCGGCAACCATTACCCCTTCATCTTCGGCCTTGTGCGCGAGCATGGGGCCGCGCACCACATCACCGACCGCCCAAATACCTGGTACCGCGGTGCGACAGCCCTCATCCACCGGGATGAACCCGCGGGCGTCGGTTGTGAGACCCACTGCGTCGAGACCCAGACCGTCGGTGTTGGGCACGCGACCCACTGACACAATCAGACGGTCGCAGTCCAGGGTCTGCGCCGCGCCCGCCGAATCGGTCCAGGCGATGCTCAAGCCCTTCCCACTACGCGTCACTTCGCCGATGCGGGCACCTAGATGGATCGCAAGCCCTTGCTTGGTGAACTGCTTCCAGGCTTCCTTGCGAACCGCTTCGTCTGCCGCTGCAAGGAACTCGGGCAGCGCCTCGAGGATCGTGACCTCGCTGCCAAGACGACGCCAGACCGAACCGAGCTCCAGCCCGATGACACCCGCCCCGATCACGCCCAGCCGCTTCGGAACCTCGCCCAGCGCCAGTGCGCCCTCGTTATCGCAGATCAGTTGATTGTCCACCGCAATCGATGGCAGGTGACGCGCTTTCGAGCCGGTGGCGAGGATCACCTGCGCCGCGTCGCAGCTGACCGGGTCGCCCTCTCCGCTCACCTCGACCAGGAAGCGGCCGTCGCGCGCCCCCGTCAGTCGGCCATGCCCTTTGAGCCACGTGATTTTGTTCTTTCGGAACAGAAACTCGATGCCCTTGGTCATCTTGCCAACGATGCCGTCCTTGCGGCTCATCATCTTGGCAACATCGACGCTCGCACCTTTGACCGAGATGCCGTGATCGGCTGCGTCGTGCTGCATCGATTCGAACATTTCCGAGGAAGCGAGCAGTGCTTTGGATGGGATGCAGCCCACGTTGAGACAGGTGCCACCCAGCGCGGCCTCACCGCGCGGGTTACGCCACTGCTCAACGCAGCCCACCTTCATACCCAGTTGCGCCGCGCGAATGGCTGCGATGTAGCCACCGGGCCCGGCGCCGATCACGATCAGATCAAAGGTCTGTGACATGGCTGGTTCTCCGCCGTTCAGATATCGAGCAACAGGCGGGCAGGATCTTCCAGCGCATCCTTGATGGACACCAGGAATAGCACCGCCTCGCGACCGTCGATGATCCGATGGTCGTACGACATCGCGAGGTAATTCATGGGCCGGATAACGATCTGGCCGTTCTCGACTACCGCACGATCCTTGGTCGCATGAACACCCAGAATGGCAGATTGCGGCGGGTTGATGATGGGTGTGGAAAGCATGGAACCGAACACGCCGCCGTTACTGATCGAGAACGTGCCTCCAGACAGCTCCTCGATCCCGAGCTTGCCGTCCTGGGCTCGCTTACCGAAATCGGCGATTGCCTTCTCCGTTTGCGCGAAGCTCAGCTGATCGGCATCACGCAACACCGGCACCACCAGCCCGCGGGGCGAGCCCACCGCCACACCGATGTCGAAGAACCCGTGATACACAATGTCAGAGCCGTCAATCGAGGCATTGACCAAGGGATATTTCTTGAGCGCGTGGACAGCCGCTTTCACGAAAAATGACATGAAGCCCAGTCGAACGCCATGATCCTTCTCGAAGCGATCCTGGTATTTCTTGCGCAGATCCATGACCGGCTGCATGTTCACTTCATTGAATGTCGTGAGAATGGCATTGGTCGCCTGCGACTGGAGCAGGCGCTCAGCGACCCGCTGCCGCAGTCGTGACATCGGAACACGCTGCTCGGGCCGCCCTTCAGTGAGGCGCTCGATATCAACCGGCGCCTTCACGACCGGCAGCGCGCCGGCAGGCGCGCCAGTGGGAATCGCAGCCTGGACCGGTGCCCGGCTCTGGGCCGCGACGGCCCCGATGACATCTCCCTTCGTGATCCGACCGTCACGGCCGGTTCCCCCGACCTGCGAGGCAGCAAGCCCTGACTCGGCCATCATCTTCGCTGCAGCAGGCATCGCGATCCCAGCCTTCGCCTGCGAGGCTGGCGCCGCCGCGGCAGCAGCCGGCGCCGCTGCGGCAGCCGCCGGCGCGGGCGCAGCGCTCGCCGACGCTTCGGTATCGATCGTGGCGATCACCTCACCCGAGACCACGGTGGTCCCGTCGCCTTTCACCACCGACACCAGCACCCCTGCGGACGGCGCGGGCAGTTCGAGCACCACCTTGTCGGTTTCAACGTCAATCAGATTTTCATCGCGAGCTACGGCCTCGCCTGGTTTTTTGTGCCACTGCAGCAGCGTCGCTTCGGCGACCGATTCGGATAGTTGCGGAACCTTGACTTCAATCAGAGCCATCGGAGTTCTCCGGTATCTGTTATGTGTATTTGAACGAATGGGTGTGTGCGAACGGGGACCGCGCTTTCAAAGCGCGGCCCTATCGCAAAACGACAGGAATCAGCTCGCCTTGCGACTACGCGTGCGCGACTCACCAAACGCAGCAGCGATCAGGTCTTTTTGCTGCGCGTAGTGTTTGTCGTAGTAGCCAACGGCCGGCGATGCTGACGCAGGGCGCCCGGCGTAACTGAGCGTCTGGCCTTCTCGCAGCACCTCTCCCAGATGGTGCTGCGCATAGAACCAGGCTCCCTGATTTTGCGGCTCGTCCTGGCACCACACCACCTGCGTAGCGGCACCGAACTTGCGCATCTCAGCCTCGAACGCCTTGTGCGGGAAGGGATAAAGCTGCTCGACCCGGACCAGCGCAATATCGTCAAGCTTGCGCTCGCGGCGGGCGGCAAGCAGGTCGTAGTAGACCTTGCCGGTACAGACCACCACGCGCTTGACCTTCTTCGCCTCGATAGCGGGATCGGTTTCGCCAATCACCGTTCGGAATTCGCCCTTCGCAAGATCGTCAAGGCTGGATACCGCTTCTTTGTTCCGCAGCAACGACTTCGGCGTGAACAGCACCAGCGGCTTTCTGAACATGCGCACCATCTGTCGGCGCAGCACATGGAAGATTTGCGCAGGAGTGGTCGGCTGACAAACCTGCATGTTGTGTTCGGCGCACAGCTGCAGGAAGCGCTCGATACGCGCCGAGGAATGCTCAGGGCCCTGGCCCTCGTAGCCGTGCGGGAGCATGAGAGTGAGACCGCACGCCCGTCCCCACTTGGTTTCGCCCGAGGAGATGAACTGATCGATCACCACCTGCGCGCCATTGACGAAGTCGCCAAACTGGGCTTCCCAGATGACCAGCGTGTTGGGTTCAGCGGTGGCGTAACCGTATTCGAACCCAAGCACCGCCTCCTCGGACAGCACCGAGTCGATGACGATGAACTGTCCCTGCTTGTCACTCACGAATTGGAGCGGAATATAGGCGCCCTGATCCCATTTCTCACGCGCCTGATCATGCAGAACCGAGTGCCGATGCGTGAAGGTGCCGCGGCCCGAGTCCTGCCCGGACAACCGCACGCCGTAGCCTGCTGCCACCAGCGAAGCAAACGCCAGATGCTCGCCCATGCCCCAGTCAAGCGGTTGGTCGCCATTGACCATGGCCCGGCGATCACCGACCACTTTCTCTACCAGCGGGTGGAGCTTGAACCCGGCCGGGATGGTGGTGATGCGCTCGCCCAGGCGTTTGAGTTCTGCGCGCGGAAGCGCCGTGTCTGCAGAGTCGGTCCATTTACGGTTGAGGAACGGCAGCCAATCCACCGCAAATTTGCTCGTGAAATTGGTGATCACCGGATCAAAGGTGTTCTTACCTTCGTCCATGGCGGCGCGGAACTCGGCCACGAACCGGTCACCGTCAGCGGCCGCGATCACACCCTGTGCGGCCAGCTTGTCAGCGTAGAGCTTGCGCGTGCCGGGGTGCGTGCCGATGCGCTTGTACATCATCGGCTGCGTCACCGCAGGCGTGTCCTGCTCGTTGTGACCGAGCTTCCGGAAGCACACAATATCGACGACCACATCCTTCCGGAACTGCTGCCGGAAATCGAGCGCGAGCTGCGTGGCAAACACCACCGCCTCGGGATCATCGCCATTCACATGCAGCACCGGCGCCTCGATCATCTTGGCAACGTCGGTGCAATAAATGGTGGAGCGTGTATCGCGCGGATCGGAGGTCGTAAAACCGATCTGGTTATTGATCACAATGTGGACCGTGCCGCGCGTGCCGTAACCACGCGTCTGGGCCAGATTGAGCGTTTCCATCACCACGCCCTGCCCGGCAAACGCCGCATCGCCGTGCACCACGATCGGCAGCACCTGATCGCCATTGCGGTCACCGCGACGCACCATCCGCGCCTTGGCGGAACCCGCCACCACCGGATTGACGATCTCAAGGTGGGAGGGATTGAAGGCGAGTGACACATGGACCGGACCTCCCGGCGTTGTGAGGTCACTCGAAAAACCGTTGTGGTACTTCACATCACCCGAGGGCAGATCGTCAGCATGCTGGCCTTCAAACTCAGCAAACAGATCGCGCGGCATTTTGCCCAGCACGTTCACGAGTACATTCAGACGCCCGCGATGCGCCATGCCAATGACGATTTCCTCAATTCCCGACTCGCCGGCACGCTGGATCAGTTCGTCCATGGCGGCGATGAAGCTCTCACCGCCCTCCAGCGAGAATCGTTTCTGACCGACGTATCGGGTATGCAGGTAGCGCTCAAGCCCTTCGGCGGCCGTCAGTCGTTCGAGAACGCGTTTCTTCTTGTCGGCCGAGAAGCTGGGTCTGGCGCGTGACGATTCCAGCCGCTCCTGCATCCAGCGCTTTTGCGCAGGATCGGTCATGTGCATGAATTCGGCGCCAATTGAGCCGCAATAGGTTTCACGCAGGGCGCGCACAATCTCCCGCAGCGGCGCCGTATCGAAACCGAAATACGTATTGGCGGCCGAATAGATATTCGCGTGATCCCCTTCCGAAAAATCATAGAAGGCGGGCTCGAGTTCGGGGATGGAGGGCTGCTCCTGGCGCTCGAGCGGATCGAGGTCAGCCCAGCGGTTACCCAGGAACCGGTATGCGGCAACCAATGACTGCACGAATACCTGCTTGCGCGCCGACGAAGCGTCGCCCCCCATGAGACGGGGCCGCAGCGTGCCTTCGCGCGAGCGCTCGGCAAATGACTGCACGATGGGGGCATGCGCAATGTCGCGCGACTGAGCACTGCCGTCAGCCGCCGGCACCATGATCGACCTGTTCTCCGACCCCGCCGGCATCAAGGCCGCGCGCGCCGAGCTTGAGAAACGCCGCGGCGCGGACTTCCGCTACGAGGCGGTGATCGGCAATCGCGCTCCGCCGCTCAACTACCGCGACTGAGAGGGTTGCCGTCGTTGATGTCCGCCGCCCCGTTGTTCATCCACCGCCCCGCGGGTGCGGCCGCGCCGCTCGTCTTCGACTCGCCCCATAGCGGAATCGAGTATCCGCCCGACTTTTCCCCCGCCGCCTCGCGGGACCAGATCGCCACGACGTGGGACGCGCACGTGGATACGCTTTTCCGCGGGGTGACGGAGGCGGGCGCTGTCCTGATCGCGGCGACCTTCCCGCGCGCCTACCTCGACACCAACCGCGCGGCCGACGACATCGACCCCGAGTTGCTCGCCGAGCCTTGGCCGGAGCCGGTCGTGTTGAGTGATCACGCTCGCCGGGGCATGGGTCTCATCCGGCGCTACGCCCTGCCCGGCGTGCCGATGTACCACCGCCGTCTCACCGTGGCCGAGGTGCGCCGTCGGATCGACGAGTTCCACCTTCCCTACCGCGAGGCGCTGCGTCGCGAGATCGACGCCGCGGCTGCGCGCCACGGTCACGTCTGGCATTTCAACTGCCATTCGATGAAGTCGCGCGGCAACGCCATGAACACCGACTCCGGTCGCGCTCGGCCGGATCTTGTGATCGGAGATCGCGACGGCACCTCGTCCGATCCCGCCGTCACCCGATGGGTGGCCGCGCATTTTTCAGGCCTTGGTTACCGTGTGCAGGTGAACGATCCTTATCGCGGCGCGGATATCGTGCGCACGCATGGTGATCCGACCCGGGGTCGCTGCAGTGTGCAGATCGAGATCAACCGCGCGCTCTACATGGACGAGGCGACCTGCGAGCCGGGGCCGGGCTTCGGACGCCTGCAGGAACATCTCACCGGCTTCGCGCGCGCCGCAGCCGCCCGGCTTGGCTCCCGCGCCGTCTGATTTCCCCATGGATCACCCCGCTGAAACCGTCCCCGCTCCGACTTTGTTCCAGCGCCAGCTCGCGAGGGTGGAGCGGTGGGGAAACCTTCTGCCGCACCCGGCGACGCTTTTCCTGCTGCTGGGCGCGCTGATGGTGCTCCTTTCGTGGGTGCTCAGCTCAGCCGGAGTGAGCGTGGAGCATCCCGTCACCCGCAAGGCGGTTGGGGCGGTGAACCTGCTTTCGGTCGACGGCCTGCGCCGTCTGATCACCGGGCTGCTGCCCAACTTCATCAACTTCGCGCCGCTGGGCCCCGTACTCGTTTGCCTGCTCGGGCTCGCGGCCGCGGAGCACTCCGGCCTGCTGGGCGCTTGCGTGCGACTCGTGGTCAATCGCACGCCGCGGCGCTGGCTCACCTGGGTCGTGGTCGGCTGCGGCGCGATGTCCCACACCGCGGGTGACATCGGCTACGTGCTGCTTCTGCCGCTCAGCATGGCGCTGTTCCACGCGCTGGGGCGTCATCCGCTCGCGGGGCTCGCCGCCGCGTTCTCCGGCGTTTCGGGTGGATTCGCCGCCAACCTGCTCATCTCGACCAGCGACGTGGTGCTCGCCGGCCTCACGCAGGAGGCCGCGCGCATCGTCGATCCGAAGTACACGGTCAACGCGATGGCCAACTACTACTTCCTCGGAGCCTCCGTGTTTCTGGTGACGGCGCTGGGGGCGTTTGTGACCGAGCGCTTGGTGGAGCCCCGGCTCGGTCGCTACGAGGGCGAGGCGCCGGCGCAGGATCTTCAGCCTCTTTCCGCCGCCGAACGGCGCGGTCTGGCTTGGGCGTTGGGCGTCTTTCTCGCCTTGGGCGCGCTCGTGGTGGCCGGCTTGATCCCGGAGGGCGGCGTGCTGCAGGACCCCGCGAAGCCCGGCTTCATCAACTCCTACTTCATCAAGGGTCTGGTGTTTTTCATCTTCGTGCTAGGGCTGGCCCCCGCGGTCGCCTACGGGCTCGCGACGGGCTCGATCCGGCGCGACGTCGATGTTTACCGCGCGATGCAGCGCACGATGGAACTGGCCGCGCCGTACATTGTGGTCGTTTTCTTCATCGCCCAGTTCGTGAACCTTTTCGCGTGGTCCAACGTCGGCGTCATCCTCGCCGTGAAGGGAGCCGCGGTCCTCAAGTCGCTGCAGCTTGGTCCAATCACCTTGATCGTAGGGTTGATCCTGCTGACGGCGGCGACGGACATCTTCCTGGGCTCGGCCTCGGCCAAGTGGGCCATCCTCGCGCCGGTTTTCGTACCGATGTTCATGCTGCTCGGCTATTCGCCTGAGATGACGCAGGCCGCCTACCGCGTCGGGGACAGCCTGATGAACGTGGTCACGCCGCTCGCCTCGAACTTCCCGCTCGTCCTGATGTTCGCCCAACGGTACGCGCCGCAATCGGGGATCGGCACCATGGTCGCCTTGATGCTGCCGTATTCGCTCACCTTCACGGTCGGCTGGACGCTGATGCTCGTGCTTTGGCTGCAGGCGGGGTGGCCGATTGGTCCCGGCGTGACGATGCTGCTGCGTCAGTAGCCGGCGCCGTCGTCCGAAAATAAAAAACCCCCGCGTGTGGCGGGGGTTTGGAGAGAAGACCGGAGGCGCGATGCGCCGTGAAGTCACTTCTTCGCCGGCGGCGGCGGCGGCGCGGCGGGAGCCTTGATGTCGAGGAGCTC
>JALREG010000423.1 GCA_023253905.1 Burkholderiaceae bacterium | reverse complement strand
GAGCTCCTCGATTGGCTGAAGCTTCTGCTCGCCGAAGACATCCCCCCGGAAGCGCTGCGCTCCGCTGACAACAAGGCGATCATCCCACCCCTTCACGGAGCGCTGCTCAAAAACGAGCAGGATGTTCACCTGTTTGAGCGGCTGATTTTCATGGCGCGGCACAACCGCTGATGTGCCATCTGTTTGTCACCCGGAGGCGCGCATCATGCTGATCGACTTCTTCCTGCACCTGAAGAACTCGAAGCTGCCGGTCTCGATCAAGGAATATCTGATGCTGATCGAAGCCTTGTCAAAAGGCGTGATCGGTCAGTCGATCGACGATTTTTATGTTCTGTCGCGCGCCACGCTGGTAAAGGACGAGCGCAACTTCGACAAGTTCGACAAGGCGTTCGGCGCTTACTTCAAGGGTGTCCAGGCCATTCCGGGGATCGATCTCGACCTGCCGCTCGACTGGCTCAAGCGCCAACTGCAGCGCGAATTCACACCGGAAGAGAAGGCTGCGATCGAAGCACTGGGCGGCCTGGACAAGCTACTCGAACGGCTGCGCGAGCTGCTCGAAGAGCAAAAGAAACGCCACGAGGGCGGTAACAAGTGGATCGGCACCAACGGCACCTCCCCCTTTGGTAACGGTGGATTCAACCCCGAAGGCATCCGCATTGGTGGGCCGTCGGCGGGTAATCGCACTGCAGTCAAGGTATGGGAGCAGCGCGCCTACCGAGATTACGATGACGAGGTTGAGCTTGGCACCCGCAACATCAAGATCGCGCTGAGACGCCTTCGCAAGTTTGCCCGCGAAGGGGCTGAAGAGGAACTCGATCTGGACGACACCATTGCGTCCACGGCGCGAAACGCTGGCTACCTCGATATCAAGATGGTCCCGGAGCGACACAACACCATCAAGGTGCTGATGCTGCTCGATGTGGGCGGCACCATGGATGATCATATCCGCCAGACCGAGGAGCTTTTTTCTGCGGCACGCACCGAGTTCAAACACCTCGAGTTCTATTACTTCCACAACTGTGTCTACGACTATGTGTGGAAGAACAATCGCCGCCGGCATGCAGAGCGTTTCCCTACCTGGGACATTCTGCGCAAATTCAACGCCGATTATCGGTTGATCATCGTGGGCGATGCCACGATGAGCCCCTATGAAATTCTGCAGCCCGGCGGATCGGTGGAGTACAACAACGAGGAGCCCGGCGCCGTGTGGCTGCGGCGACTGGTTGACCGCTTCCCGAAATTCGCCTGGCTCAATCCGGAGCCCGAGGGTGTTTGGGAATACCGGCAGTCCATCGGCGTGATCCGGCAGATCATGCAGAACCGCATGTATTCGGTCACGTTGCAGGGGCTTGAGCGCGCGATGCGCGAGCTCTCGAAGTAGAACGCGCTCTGCCCTAGCCGGTGCGCGCCACGCGAACACCGTGTACTCAGCGGGCGCCGATGCCCACCCTCAACATGGTTGACCCAGTTGCCGCGCGCCTGCGCAGGCCACGAATCCACTGAGGCGCGTCGAGTCCCGTTTGTCGCTCAAGAAGCCGCGCCCGCTCATCGAGCACGGGCCAACGCACTGCGAACGATGGGCCTTTGAAGGCCAGCAGCACGATGTTGCCCGCCAGCGTCTGCGGCATTTCGAGAACTCGGCCCTCAAACACCTCGTCCAGCCTGGCTGCGCTGCGCTCGAACGCGGGCCGTGATGAACCAAACAGGTTCACCACCAGCACACCAGGCTCACTCAGCGCGCGTCGACACGACCGATAAAACGCGACCGAGTCGAGCACTGGGCCGCGAGCCTGCGCATCGTACAGATCGCACTGAATCACCCCATAGCGCTCCTCGTCGGCAGACGCGACGAACCGGGCGGCGTCATCGAGGACCACCATGAGGCGAGCATCGTCGGGCGGCAGATGAAACCACTGCCGACACGCCTGAATGACGCGCGCGCTGGCATCGACCACGGTTGTGATCGCGTCGGGCAAGCGGTGATGGCAGAAGCGCGTAAGCGCCCCTGCACCGAGACCTAGCTGCAGCACCCGCTGTTCGCTTCGCAGAAACAGTAACCACGCCATCATCTGCCGGACGTACTCAATCTCGAGTGCCGTCGGATCATCGAGGCGCATCGCGCCCTGTACCCACTCGGTGCCGAAGTGCAGATAGCGAACGCCGTCCGATTCTGACAGTGTGATCTCGGGCTCGTTCGAGGCCATGGAAGCGGGCGCCGGCGCAATCACCTTGCAGCGGCGCCCTCCAGGTTCAGCGAAGCGAAAGACCGACCAGCAGGTCGTTGAGCCGGCGCACGAACCCAGCCGGATCCTCCAACTGCCCTCCTTCAGCGAGCACGGCCTGGTCGAACAGCAGCGTCGCCCACTGTGCGGAGCGCGAGGCGTCGACCTTGAGCGGCGCGACGAGCGGATGACCCGTATTGATTTCAAGGATGGGCTTACGAGCGGGCGCGGTCTGGCCTGCCTGCTTGAGAAGGCGCTCGAGGTGACCACTGATCTCACCTTCATCAGACACCAGGCAGCTGGCGGAGTCCGTCAGGCGCGAGGACACACGCACCTCTTTCACCCGATCGCCAAGCGCCTCGCGAAGCTTCTCCAATACATCTTTCCACTCGCCGGCACTTGCCTCGGCTGCCTGCTTCTCGGCCTCGTCGCCGAGTTCGCCAAGATCAAGCCCGCCACGGGCGATGGACACCAGCTCCTTACCCTCATGCTCAGTGAGAAACGAGAGCATCCACTCATCGACACGGTCGGCGAGCAGCAGCACCTCCACGCCTTTCTTACGGAACACCTCAAGGTGCGGACTGCTTCGCGCTGCCGCGGCAGTGTCGGCAGTCACGTAGTAAATCGCCTTCTGACCGTCCTTCATCCGGCCGATATAGTCAGCGAGCGACACGACCTGGTCATTGGTGTCGGACGCGGTGGAGGCAAACCGCAGGAGCTTGGCGATCCGGTCCTTGTTGCCAAAATCTTCGCCGATTCCTTCCTTCAGCACCTGACCAAACTCGGTCCAGAAGCCGGCATAGCGCTCGGTGTTGTTGGCGGCCAGGTCTTCCAGCATGGACAGCACACGCTTGGTGCTGCCCTCGCGAATCGCGCGGACATCACGACTTTCCTGGAGGATCTCTCGCGAGACATTGAGCGGCAGATCGGCAGAGTCAATCACGCCCTTCACAAACCGGAGGTAAACCGGCATGAGTTGCTCAGCGTCATCCATGATGAACACACGGCGCACATAGAGCTTGATTCCCCGCCGCTGCTGCCGATCCCACAGGTCGTACGGCGCCTTCGCTGGCAGATAGAGAAGCTGCGTGTACTCGGTACGACCTTCTACCCGATTGTGCGTCCAGGCGATGGGCTCGCCGCCACTCGGCGCAAGGTGTTCGAAGAAGGTTTTGTACTGCGCCTCGGTGATGTCCGACTTTGAGCGGGTCCAGAGCGCATTCGCCTGGTTCACGGTTTCCCACTCGTCGGTGAGCTTTTGCTCCTTCGCCTCGTTATCCCAGCTTTCCTTGCGCATGAGGATAGGGAGCGATACATGATCCGAGTATTTCCGGATGATTGAGCGCAGCTGCCAACCGGAAAGCAGATCGTCAAAGCCCTCCGCCTCCTCACCCTCGGGGTTGGGCCTCAGGTGTAAGACGATGTCGGTGCCGCGCTGTGTCCGCTCAATTGACTCCACCGTGAAGCCACCACTGCCATCGGACTCCCAGCGAACACCGGACGCCGCCGGATCACCAGCACGCCGCGTTTCAACCGTGACCCGATCAGCCACGATGAAGGCAGAGTAGAAGCCAACCCCAAACTGGCCAATGAGTTGGGAATCGCGAGCCTGGTCGCCCGAAAGCTTGCCGAAAAATTCGCGTGTCCCGGAACGAGCGATCGTGCCGAGATGGTCGATCGCCTCTTCCCGGCTCATGCCGATACCGTTATCGGAAATGGTGATGGTTCGCCCGACCTTGTCGAAATCCACCTTGATCTGAAGCTCGGCGCCGCCTTCCATCAACTCGGCGCGTGCCAGCGCCTCGAACCGCAACTTATCGCAAGCGTCTGACGCGTTGGAGACCAGCTCTCGAAGAAAGATCTCGCGATTGCTGTAAAGCGAGTGGATCATCAGCTTCAGAAGCTGAGTCACTTCGGTTTGAAATCCCAGTGTTTCCTTGGTGGCACCCATAACAACTCCAAAACAACGAATTCGCCGAGATTTGAGGGCGGCCGGGCAAGATTTCAAGCATCGGCTGCATCAGTGCAAAACGCTCACACCGTGAAGTGCGCCCCGACCAGCGCTTCGTCAACTTCATCAAAGCTGGCGGGTGACCACCGGGGCTTTCGATCCTTGTCGATCAGCAACGCCCTCACCCCCTCGAGAAAGTCATGGTGGCGCTGGAACTGCCGGGCGAGCACCAGATCGAGGGCCAGCACCTCAGCTAGCGACATGCGGCGGCACCGCCTGAGGTATTCGAAGCTTACCTTTGCGCCAGTCGGTGAGCCCTGCGCAAGACTTTTTGCGGGCGCCTCGAACCAGGGATCTTCGTTCGCCGCAATCAACAGCGCATCGCGCACCCCGACCGCGTCGGGCTGGCCGCCGATGAAGCGAAGTGCATCCGAATAAGCCTGCAGATTCGATAACGGCAGACCTGGCTTGCAACGGCGATGAAATCCCGCCACCAACCGGGTCACCGCGGCCTGGTCATCGGTGGCGCGGCCCGTCCAGCCTAGCGCGCAAAGTTGAGTCATCAGGTCATCGCGCAGCTCACGCGCGACAAACGCATCGGCGAGCCCGGCATACAGGGCATCGGCTTCGTTGATCATCAGCCCGGTCAGCGCCATCACGACACCAGCGTGCCCCGGAACCCGGTTGAGGAAGAACCCGCCACCGACGTCCGGAAAAAGCCCGATGTGGATCTCGGGCATGGCCAGACGCACCTGCTCAGTCACGATTCGGGTCGCAGCACCCGCGACCAGGCCCAGCCCACCGCCCATGCAGACGCCATGTATCCAAGCGATAAAGGGTTTGGGGTATTCGTGAATCATCCGGTCGAGCTGGTATTCGACATCAAAAAAGGAGTCGCCATAAACGAAGCGACGTGGACCGCCCGCGCGCACCTGGCGAACCACCTCGGCCACGTCGCCGCCCGCAGAAAAGCCCTTCTCGCCAACGCCCTCCAGCCACACCGCCACGACGTCCTCATCGGCTGCCCACTCTCGAAGCCGATCGCGCAACAGTTCGCACATCGTCAGGGTGATCGCATTCAGCTGGCGCGGTCGGTTCAGTCGGGCAACCCCCACTTTTCGCCCACCATTCGCAGGCCACTCTTCAAACAGAACTTGCGCTTCGTCGCTCATGGTGACCTCTGAATGTCGTCTATCGTGCGGTTTAAGGCGCGCGATTCGAAACCGATGTCCCGGCCAGACGCCGAGTCTCGCCGTGACGGAACAGAACAAACGCATCGTGGGCAACACCCTGCCGTTGGCGAGCTTCCGCAAGTTCGCCAATCGGTGCATCAAGGGGCTCGTCAGTCAGCTCAAAGCTCCCCCAATGGATGCCCAATGAAAGCTTGGACTTCACATCGCGATGGATCTGGACCGCCTCATCGGGATCAACATGCTGATCCTTCATAAACCAGCGCGGCAGATACGCCCCCACCGGGATGGCCGCGAAATCGAAGCCGCCAAAGCGTTCGCCGATATCTCGAAAGTCATTCGAGTAGCCCGTGTCGCCCGCAAAATAGAATGAAAAAGACGGATGCCGAATCACCCAGCCGCCCCAGAGCATGCTGTTCCGGTCAAAGGGGGTGCGCGCACTCCAGTGCTGTGCGGGTACAAAATGCACCTCCAGGCCGCCGTGCTGCACCTGCCCCCACCAGTCAAGCGCCTGCGTACGGGTGATTCCCTGATCGGCAAGCCAACGCTCAACGCCCAGAGGGACCAGGAACAGCGGTGCGCCCCCCGGCTGACGGTTAAGCGCGAGTACGCTATCCCGATCGAGGTGGTCATAGTGGGAATGGGAAATCACCACCAGATCGATTCGCGGCAGCTCGTCCAGCTTGACCGTGAGGGGCACGCGTCGCCGCGGTCCCATCCACTGGACTGCGAATGCACGTTCCGAGAAGTGGGGGTCGGTCAGGATGTTGAGCCCCCCCACCTGCAATAGCAGGGTGGCGTGGCCAATCCAGGTGACGCTGGGCTCGCTTCGGTTGGCGTGAAGCCAGGCCAGATCCGGCCGCACGAGCGGAAAGTCGTAACCATTCACGTGGGTAGACGGAGCGCGCGGCAAGCCATCGCGGGTACGCTCGACATACCACCTCAACAGGTCTGACAGCGGCTTGCCGCCTGCGGCGCCGTAGTTGTTGCGAAAGCCGCTGGGCGTGTGGTGGGGTTTGGCCGGATCGTAGTAGGGGTTGACCCGCGCGCAGCCTGTCACGATCGCGAGGAAGCCCGCAATCAGGAGCAACGCACGAAGGCGCGCCGCCGCCACACGCCAAGTCCACGACTTCATGGAATCAACCTGCGGGCAACTGCTGCGGACGCGGCAGGCTCAACCTGGGCTCGCGAACGCGGGGTTCGATCACGCTGCCCTTCCGCGCTCGGGCGCCCGCCCAAGCAGCCACCTGAGCACGCGAGAGCAACCGGTCAATCGCCTTGCCGCCGCGTCCGACGCCCTGCAGTACGGCACCCGCGGCACCGCTCACCAGCACCGCCGCGAGCGCACCGCCCGCGTCCAGCCCCATCAACATCACCCCTCGACCGCCGCTTCGTAACGCCTTCGCCTCGGAAAGCGGAAAGCTAAGCGCCTTGCCTTCGGCGGAGACGCATAACACCGTATCGTGTCCAGGCAAGAAGATCGCCGGACGGATCGGCGCGTCGCCGTCGTCGAGCGTCATGAAGGCTTTACCCTGGCGATTGCGTCCGACCAGATCGCCTGCTTCGCAAATGAAGCCGTTACCCCCGCGCGTGGCAAGGAGCACCCCCGCATCGATACGGGCTGCAAACACATGATCAACGCGAGTCCCCGCCTCTGGCTGAACCAGGGAGGTGATCGGTGCGCCATCGCCTCGCGCCGAAGGTAGCTGAGTGACCGGAACCGAAAACACCCGCCCGGTGCTACCCACTGCAAACAGCTGGTCGGTGGTCATGACTTCGTAGGCGCCGTATAGGGCATCGCCCTGCTTGAAAGTGAATTGCGACCAGTCATGGCCATGCCCCTGGCGGGCGCGTACCCAACCGCGCTCAGACACGATCACCGTGACGGGCTCCTCGACGATACGAATTTCCGCTGCGGTGCGCTGCGCCTCTTCGATCAGCGTTCGGCGGTCATCGCCGTACTGTTTCGCATCCGCCTCGATCTCCCGAACAACCTGGCGTCGCATCGCCGCAGGACTTGCGAGCAGTGATTCGAGCGCGGTCTTGTCCTTGCGCAGGGCGGCGAGCTCTTGCTCGATCCGAATGCCCTCCAGTCGCGCGAGCTGGCGTAGCCGGATCTCAAGCACGTCGTCGGCCTGCCGCTCTGACAGGCGAAAATGCGCCATCAGCGCCGACTTTGGCTCGTCGGACTCCCGAATGATGCGGATGACGCGGTCAATGTCGAGCAAGACCGCGAGGCGACCCTCGAGAATATGAATCCGGTCATCGACCTTCGCCAGCCGATGACGACTACGCCTTGTAACCGTCTCGACACGAAACTGCGCCCACTCGCCCAGCATCTGAAGCAACGACTTCTGACAAGGCCGCCCATCGATCCCCACCGACACCAGGTTGATGGATGCGCTCGTCTCAAGGCTGGTATGCGCGAGAAGAATATTGACCAGTTCCTGATGCTCAATCCTGGATGAGCGGGGCTCAAACACCAGCCGTACGGGCGCATCTTTGCCGGATTCATCGCGCACGCCATCGAGCACGGCGAGCACGGTCTGCTTGAGTTGCTGTTGCTCAGGGGTCAGCGCCTTGCGCCCGGTCTTCACCTTGGGATTGGTGAGGTCCTCGATTTCTTCCAGCACGCGCTGCGAAGACACGCCGTGGGGCAACTCGGTCACGACCAGTTGCCACTGCCCGCGAGCAAGGTCTTCCACCACATGGCGGGCGCGAAGCTTGATGGACCCACGGCCGGTTGCGTACACCTCGCGAATATCGGCCGGTGATGAAATGATCTGCGCGCCCCCGGGGAAGTCAGGCCCGGGGAGGATCGCCATCAACTCCTCGGGCGAGAGATCGGGATCACGGACGATTGCAGCGGCGGCGGCCGCGACTTCGCGCAAATTGTGCGGAGGGATCTCGGTTGCGAGTCCCACCGCAATCCCTGACGCACCGTTGAGAAGCACCATGGGCAGGCGCGCGGGGAGCTGTCTGGGCTCCTCGGCAGACCCATCGTAATTAGGCATGAAATCGACCGTACCTTCATCGATTTCATCTAGGAGCAGACGCGAATAGGCGGTGAGCCGCGCTTCGGTGTAGCGCATGGCGGCTGCGCCGTCACCATCGCGCGAACCGAAGTTGCCCTGTCCGTCGACCAGCGGATAGCGCAGCGAAAAATTCTGCGCCATCCGTACCAGCGCCTCGTAAGCCGCCACATCCCCGTGGGGGTGGAAGCGGCCAAGCACATCGCCCACCACGCGCGCAGACTTGACGGGCTTTGCGCCCGGACCAAGACCCATGCGCTCCATGGCAAACAGAATCCGGCGCTGAACCGGCTTTTGACCGTCGCAGACATCGGGGAGTGCCCGGCCCTTGACGACCGACACCGCATACTCGAGATAGGCGCGCTCAGCGTAGTGCGCCAGGGCGAGCGTGCTTTCTTCGTCATCCGGCGGCGGGCTTGCGCCACCAAACAGATCCTGCTGATTGCTCATCAGTGCACCGTGTCAGATATCGGCTTCGACTTCGTGTCCGTGGGTTTCTAGCCAGCTGCGGCGGGCCTGAGCCTCACCCTTACCCATCAGCATGGTGAAACGCTCTGTGGTGGCGGCGCGGTCGAAGCTCCCCAACGACACGCGAAGCAGGCGACGGGTGTCCGGGTTCATGGTGGTTTCCCAAAGTTGTTCGGCATTCATCTCGCCCAATCCCTTAAAGCGCGAGATCGACCACGAGCCATCGCGAATACCGTCCTTGCGAAGCTTGTCTTCCACATGACGAAGCTCGCCATCATCGAGGCAGTACACTTTTCTTAGCGGACGCTTGCCCTGGGCGGGAACGTCGATACGGTAGAGCGGCGGCCGGGCAATCCAAACATGTCCGCGTTCGACCAACTGCGGGAAGTGCCGATAAAACAGCGTGAGCAGCAGCACCTGAATATGCGCACCATCAACATCTGCATCGGACAGAACGCAGATCCGACCATAGCGAAGCGCAGAAAAATCGACGGAATCGTCGACGCCATGTGGGTCGATGCCCACAGCCACCGAGATGTCATGAATTTCGTTATTGGCAAACAACCGATCGCGGTCGGTTTCCCAGGCGTTCAGCACCTTGCCTCGCAGAGGGAGGATCGCCTGAAATTCCTTGTCGCGGCCCATTTTGGCTGAGCCTCCCGCCGAGTCGCCCTCAACGAGAAAAATCTCATTACGATTGATGTCAGTGGACTCGCAATCAGTGAGCTTTCCCGGCAGCACCGCAACGCCTGAGCTCTTGCGTTTTTCAACCTTCTGCGTGGCGCGGCTTCGCGCCTGTGCCTGGCGAATGACCAGCTCGGCCAGCTTTCGGCCCTGTTCAACATTTTCATTGAGCCACAGCTCGAACGGCGGGCGCGATAACGAGGACACCAGCCGCAAGGCATCGCGCGAATTCAGCCGCTCCTTGATCTGCCCCTGAAACTGAGGATCAAGCACCTTGGCCGACAGCACAAAGCTCGCTCTGGCAAACACATCTTCCGGCAGAAGCTTGACCCCCTTGGGCATCAGGCCATGCAGCTCGATAAAGCCCTTGACCGCCGTGAACAGCCCATCACGAAGACCTGACTCATGGGTGCCGCCCGCCGTGGTGGGAATCAGATTGACGTAGCTTTCGCGGATCAGCGCGCCCTCTTCGGTCCAGACGACCAGCCATTGCGCGCCCTCACCCTCAGCGAAGGTATCGTGATCAGCCGCCACCGACTGCTCGCCTTCAAACGGCGGAATCAGCGGCGCGCTCGCCCCACCCGCCGTCAGCGCCTCGTCCAAATAAGAGCGGAGGCCATTTTCATAGTGCCAGGTCTGAACGCGTCCACTTTTCTCCTCATTGAGCGTCACCGAGAGCCCCGCCAAGAGCACCGCCTTGGAGCGAAGGAGCTGCAGGAGTTCGCCCGCTGGAATGTTGGCGCTATCAAAGTACTTGGGGTCGGGCCAGCAGCGCACACGGGTGCCGCTACGACGCTCGCCGCGCGCAGCCGGCTGAGACTTAAGGCCCCCGCGCGGCTCGCCGCCCTCAAAGGCCATCTGGTGCATGCCCCCCTCACGCCAGACTGTGACCTCCAGTCGGCGAGACAGCGCGTTGGTGACGGACACCCCCACGCCGTGCAATCCGCCCGAAAAGCTGTAGGCCCCGGCACCGCCAGCCTTCTCGAACTTGCCCCCTGCATGAAGGCGCGTAAAGACAATTTCAACGACCGGCGCTTTTTCCTCGGGGTGCGGCCCCACAGGAATCCCTCGGCCATCATCATCGACGCTGACGCTGCCATCGGCATGGAGGGTCACATCGATATTCCGGCAGAAACCCGCGAGCGCCTCGTCGGCGGCGTTGTCAATGACTTCCTGAATGATGTGAAGCGGGTTGTCGGTTCGGGTGTACATGCCGGGGCGGCTACGCACCGGCTCCAGCCCCTTCAACACCCGGATAGAAGACTCACTGTAGTGGGCAGTGCCCGACGCCGAACGCGTCGCCATTCCATTCACTCCGACAAGCAGCTATGGCTGCGAACGGCGCGAATTCTACCCCCCCGCCAGGGCCCCGCCCGACGCGGGCCCGGGGGTATGGGGCCTGGGCGGCCCCGCGTGCCCGCTACCAGGTTCCAGGCACGAGAATGTCGCGGTCAACCCGGGTGACATCGGTATGCCCGCAGAACGCCATGGAGATTTCCAGTTCGCGCTGGATCACCTCCAGCGCCTTGTGCACCCCTGCCTCGCCCATTGCGCCCAGACCGTAAAGAAACGCGCGGCCAATCATGGTGCCGCGCGCCCCGAGCGCGATGGCCCGCAGAACGTCCTGACCCGAACGGATCCCGCTATCGAGCCAGACCTCGATGTCACGCCCGACGGCGTCAACAATGGCCGGCAGGGCCTTCACCGACGAGAGCGCGCCATCAAGCTGGCGACCACCGTGATTCGAAACGACAAGCGCATCAGCGCCACTGTCCACGGCCAGCCGGGCATCAATCGGCTCCATGATGCCCTTCAAAATGAGCTTCCCACCCCAACGCTGCTTGATCCATTCCACATCGTTCCAGTTGAGGGTGGGGTCAAACTGCTGGCTGGTCCAGGCGCCGAGCGAGGACATATCGCCTACGCCCTTGACATGGCCCACGATATTGCCGAACTGGCGGCGTGACGTGCCCAGCATTCCCATGCACCACCCCGGCTTGGTGATCATGTTGAGAATATTAGGGAGAGTGAGCTTCGGCGGCGCCGACAGACCGTTCTTGATGTCCTTGTGGCGCTGACCCAGGATCTGCAGATCCAGGGTCAGCACGAGGGCCGAGCAACCAGCCGCCTTCGCGCGGTCGATGAGCCGGGCAATGAAGTCCCGATCGCGCATGACGTAGAGTTGAAACCAGAAAGGCTTGGTCGTGTGCGCGGCAATATCTTCGATTGAGCAAATGCTCATGGTCGAAAGCGTGAACGGCACCCCAAATCGCTCTGCCGCCTTGGCCGCGAGAATCTCTCCGTCGGCATGCTGCATGCCGGTCAGGCCCACGGGCGCAAGCGCCACCGGCATCGCTACCGGCTGACCGATCATGGTGCTTCGGGTGCTGCGGCCGTCCATATTCACGGCCACCCGCTGGCGAAACTTGATCGGGGAAAAATCGTCTACGTTGGCGCGGTAAGTGCTCTCCGTCCAGGCCCCCGAGTCGCAGTAGTCGAAGAACATCTTGGGCACTCGACGGCGATGAAGTTGACGAAGATCTTCGATACAGGTGATGGGAGCGGGCATGTTGGGTACTCGGTGGCAGCAACTCGCGGTAATGGTAGCGCAGCCACCGCGAATGAAAAGCGGCCTGGGTCGTGAGATCATCATCGCACTTCTAAAACCCACCCTGGGCGCCGATTCCGCCCCCCACCCCGACATGTCTGAGAACAAGCCCTTCAAATTGGCCGGCGTCATGGGGATGCCCGTGCTGCAGTCACGCTCGCCCGTCATTCATAACCACTGGATCCGCGAACACGGTCTGAGCGCGGCCTACGGACATTTTCCGGTTCAGATCGATCGCATCGAAGACGCCGTCCGAGGGTTGTCGGCGCTGGGGCTTGCTGGCTGCAACATCACACAGCCACACAAGCTGGCGGCCTTTGGCCTCATGGATCAGGTGAGCCCGCTCGCCCAGCGGATCGGCGCCATCAACTGCATCGTTGTACAGGAAAGCGGCGCTTTGCACGGGTTCAATTTTGATGCGGAGGGATTCATCCAAAGCCTCCGCGATGAGCGGCCCGTTTGGCGAGCATCCGATGGGCCGGCGGTGGTGTTGGGTGCGGGCGGCGCAGCCCGCGCGGTGGTGTGTGCCCTGATTGACGAGGGCGCGACTGAGATTCGTCTGATCAATCGCACCCGCGACAAAGCAGACCAGTTGGCCCAGCTCGATCCGCGCATCATTCACGTCTTGGAATGGTCGCAGCGGCATGCCGCACTCGAGGGCGCGGCTTTGTTGGTGAACTCGACCAACCAGGGCATGTACGGTCAGCCGGCGCTCGAACTCCGTCTTGACGCGCTCCCCGTCACGGCGCTGGTGAGCGACTTGATCTATGTTCCGCTGGAAACACCGCTGATCGCTGCTGCGCGGGCGCGTGGCAACACCACCGCGAACGGTCTGGGCATGCTCCTTCATCAGGCTGTGCCGGCATTCGAGTCCTGGTTTGGCGTACGTCCTCGCGTAACGGTCGCCCTGCGCGAGCGGGTGTTGGCCACGTTTTAGCTGAAACGAGCCTCGGTCCGATCGATCGCACGCAGGGCGCTTGCCAAGCATGCTTGATTGATGGATTCTGCACACTTTCAATTTCCAAAAAGGACACGCCATGCCCAAGGCTTACTGGATCAACGCCTACCGGGAGATCCTCAATACCGATGCACTCGCTGCCTATGCCAAGCTCGCTGGCCCCAGCATCCAGGCTGCAGGCGGCAGGTTTCTGGTGCGAGGCTCGCCTGCCGCAGTGAAGGAGCACGGATTGATGCAACGGACCGTCGTGGTTGAGTTCGACAGCCTTGAGGTTGCGCTTGCTACCTATAACAGTCCCGGTTACCAAGAGGCGCTGAAGGCACTGGGCAACAACTCGGTGGTTCGCGACATGAGGATCGTTGAGGGGGTTTAGCCCGCACTGCGGTTCGAATGGGTCGCCGACGCGGCACGGCCTTTACGCTTAGCCTCCGTCTGGCGACTTACCCGCTGTCGCCACGTATCACCCAGCCAACTGCTCGACCACCAATCTGCGAAGCTCACTTCGCTGCAGCTTTCCGGTCACGGTCATTGGAAAGCGCTCTACTGCTACAACACGCCTGGGCACCTTGAAACTCGCGATCCGGCCTGCGCACGCCCGTCTGACGGAATCGAGATCGGGACTTTCCGCCCCGATCTCCACACAGAGCACTGGGACCTCGCCCAGCCTTGCATCGGGTAACCCCACCACGCGAGCGCTGGCCAGTCCGGGTAGCGCGGACAGGAAAGCCTCGATCTCAGCGGGATCAACGTTTTCACCTCCGACCTTCAGCATGTCTTTGTAGCGACCCACGTAGCGCACAAAACCCGACTCATCGATTTGCGCACTGTCGCCGGTACGAAAAAAGCCCTCGGCATCGAACGCAGCGCGAGTCTGATCCGGGTTGGCGTAATAGCCAAGCATCACACCATATCCGCGAACTCGAAGCTCGCCTAAGACGCCGGGGGGAAGCACCGCATCCGTTTGCGGGTCACAGATCCGATACTCGTAACCGGGCATCGGATAACCCGAGCCCAAGCAGCGCTCATCTTCCGAGGCATCCAGAAAACTGAGCGAGATGCCCGTGCCGCATTCCGAACTGCCATAGCCACTGAAACTGCGGCAAAGCTCGCGGTTGACGCGTCTTGCGATGGGTTCAGCACCCGGAGAGCCTGCCGGCACCATCGCGATTCTGAGGCTGGAATGGTCACGCAGCGAAAAATCAGGGTGACCGAGCAGGTCAAAATAATGCGTATCAAATCCAAAGGTCACCGAGACCCGCTCGCGTTCGATTCGCTCGAGCTCGGCGGCTGCGTCAAACCGGGCCGACAGCACCAGTCGGGCACCACTCACGAGAAACATCATCCCCGCCAGATAGAGGCCCATGCTGTGAAAGAGCGGCATGAAGAGAAGCAGCACGTCACGTGATGTGATGCCCAGCCGACTTGCGCCGTCCGCAACCGTTCGGATCATCGCGTGGGAATGCACCGCACCCTTGGGTGCGCCCGTGGTGCCCGAGGTGTACAGGATGAGCGCGGGGTCCGATGGCTGCACTGCCTTCTGGCGGGCATCCAGCATCGGCTGCGAAACAGTGAGTCCCGCATCAATCAACGCCTGCCATCCGATGGCCGCCATGATGCTTGCGTCAGCGGTCGAAATCAGCCGACGCATGCTCGGATAGGAGGCCTGCGGCAAGTCAGCTGGCACACTGCAATCGAGCAACTCATGCACCATGGACGTGACATCGACGCCCGGTACATCCGGCGAGATGATGAGGGTGCTGGCGCCCGACTGGCGCATTAAATAGGCGAGATCGTCCCGCCTGAAACGCGTGTTCACCGGTACCGCAATTGCACCGATTGCGCCTAAAGCATAAAACGCAACCAGCCAGCGCAGGCAATTCGGAACAAAAATCAGCACCCGGTCTCCCGGCTGCACGCCGAGGCCAATCAGCCCCCGAGCGCATTGGTCGACAGCGACGGCCAGCCTCTCATATGACACGCGCTCGGTCCCGAACACCACCGCCTCACGCGAACCAAAACGCTGGGCGGCAGCCCGCGGAAGATCGCCAAGGCGGGCGCTATCGATTGTCACGAGTGGTTACCCTTAGACTCGCGCATTCGGACGCGCGCGCGCTTGAATCCCTCTACCACGTCTCCACTCAGATGCGCGGTCATCGCTGCTTCGGTCTCTCGGCGAGCCGCGAGCGAAAACTCAAGATCAAGGCCGTCGAGAATCGCGCGTCGCGTCAGCATCATCTCTCGGGGGAACTGATCGGCAAGCCGCGACGCCAGTCGGCTGACCTCAGCATCCAAATCAAGCGCGTCCACCACCCGGTTAACCAGACCGATTTCATACGCGCGCTCAGCGGTAAAGCGCTCGCCCAAATACAAAAGCTCGAAGGCTCGCCCCAAGCCAACGATCCGCGTCAGCATGAACATTCCACCCAGGCTGGCCGTGGTTCCATAGGCGGTCTCGGGAAGACTGAATCGGGTGTCCGTTGCGGCGACTCGCAGGTCACAGAGCGCGGCCAGCACACAACCGCCCCCGATCGCCGCGCCATGAATCTGCGCAACCAGCGGCCGATCAAGCGTGCGGACTGCGCGAGCGACCGCCTGCTCGGCCGCGAGTCGCCGCGCACGATACTCGGATTCGGTTCGCAGCGAGGGCATATCAGCAACATCGCCGCCCGCGCAAAACACGCGGCCTGCGCCACGCAGAATCACCACGCGACAGTCCGGATCGCGCGCAGCCGCGAAGAGCTCTTCAGCGAGCCCCTCAAGCAACGCATCATCGATGGCATTCAACACGTGGGGTCGATTGAGCGTGATGGTACGGATCGCTCCGGTCTGCACTGAAAACACTGCTGCAGCCGTCATTCAATCCAACCCGAGATAGGCATTTCGAACATGTTCGCTCCGCGACAACTCGGCGGCCAGCCCTTCGCTCACCACGCGCCCCTGCTCCATGACATAAATGTACGAAGCAAGCTGGAACGCAAGCCGCGCATTTTGCTCAACCAGCAGCACACCCACGCCATCGGCCGCGACTCGGGAGAGTTGTCGATAGACCTCCTGCACCACAATAGGCGCAAGACCCTGCGACACTTCGTCTGCCATGATGAGCCTTGGATTGCCCATCAGCGCCCGCCCAATCGCCACCATCTGCTGCTCACCCCCTGACATGCTGCCAGCAGGCTGCCGCAAGCGCTCTTTGAGCCTTGGAAACGCAGTGAAGACGCGTTCCAGTGCATCGTTTCGGCGCGCCGAGGGCAGCAAATAGGCGCCCATCAGAAGATTGTCGTAGACGCTCATTTTGGCGAAGATCCGTCGCCCTTCCGGCACGTGCGCGACCCCTAGCTCGGCGATTGCGCGAGGCGATCGGTTCTGGATCGCCTGGCCATCAAATTCGATTCGGCCGCCAACCGCTGGCACCAGTGCAGAAACCGCTTTGAGAAGCGATGATTTTCCTGCGCCGTTGGGGCCCACGATACCGATGACCTGACCTGCTGGAACCCGGATCGATGCACCGTTCACAGCCAGCGCCTGGCCATACCGAACTTCAAGCGAATCGATCAATAACGCGGGGCCTTCGAACTCCGCAGAGCCAGGAAGCGTTTCGTTCAGCGCAGCCGGTGTCACGCGCCGTCCCCTGTTCCAAGGTAAGCATCAACCACCGCGCGTTCGTTCACCATATCCGCTGGCACACCATCAAAGATCTTGCGCCCAAATTGCAGCACCACTGCCCGATCGCAATAGCGCCGCACGATTCGCATGTTGTGCTCAACCAGAACGACCGCGCAACGCCCCCGAACCCGCTCAGCGATCAGATCCATCATACGAGCCGACTCCTCATGAGACAGCCCCGCTGCCGGTTCATCGAGAAGCAACAACCGCGGCTCGGTGGCAAGTGCAATTGCCACGGCGAGCAGCTTGGCCTGCCCCAGTGGCAGTGAGGACGCAGGGTGTTCTGCGAGGGTCTCAAGGGAGAGCAGCGCCAGGGCCTCACGGGCGCGCGCTCGCCAGCGCGCAGACTCCTCGCGATAGGAACGAGTCTGTAGAAGACCCGAAAGAAACCGGCCAGCCTGGTGCCGATGCAGCGCCTGAGCGGCGTTATCAAGAACGCTAAGTTCAGAGAAGAGCGTCACCAGCTGAAAGGTTCGCGCGAGCCCCAAGCGAGCGAGCTTGTGGCTGGGGAGTCCAGTGATGTCACGTTCGCCCAACAGAATACGGCCTTCACTCGGTGCAAACACCCCCGCGATCGTATTGAACAAGGTGGATTTGCCCGCGCCGTTCGGACCCACTAACCCTACCAACTCGCCTTCGTGCACATCCAACGACACGTCCGTCAGGGCTGCAAGACCACCGAAGCGCTTTCCGACCGACTGCACGCGCAGCATGACGGCAGGGGTGGAGGATGCCGATGGGGCATTCATGGGAGGCGGAGCCATTGCAAGCCCAACACTCATCGACCTGCTCGGGGGGCCATTTCGCGCTTCCAGAGGGCCGACAATGCGCTCAGCCCGCCTGGCACCAGAAGGATCACGCCCATGAGGATGAGCGCATAAACAAGCGTCTTCCAATATCCCACCGAAAATAGCTGCTCGCCAAGCGCGGTGAGCGCGCCCGCACCCAGCACAGGCCCCCAGAATCCCGTGGTTCCGCCAATCATGGCGTAGATCACCAGATCGGTTGACATCAAGAAGCTGAAGACCTGCGGATTGACGAACAGGAGGTACATGGAGTGCACAGCGCCCATCGCGCCGACCGCCGCGCAGGACATTGCAAAACAAGTGGCCTTATAAGCGGCGGTATCAACCCCCACACTCTCCGCGAGCCGCTCGCCGGGCTCGGTTTTCAGCGTCAGGAGCGTCGCGCCGAACCGGGTCTGCTCAAGCCTCGCGAAAAACGTCACGATCAAGACCGCCACCGCCATGGCGAGCCAGTAGAACGAAAAATGCGTATCGAGTTTGATGCCCAGGAAGCTCGGTCTCGGAACGTTGGCAATCCCCGACGGCCCTCCCAGCCAATCGAAGGCCCTGGCCACCGCAACAACGATTTCGCCGAACGCGAACACGGCAAGGGAAAAATAGATTCCACGCAGCCTGAGCGTGAGCGCCCCAAGGCCCCAGGCCACCGCCCCACACAAGGCCGCCGCGGCAACCATTCCGAGCCAGGGGGAAAGCCCGAAGCGAACCGAACAGACCACGCTGGTGTAGGCACCCAAGGCAATGAATCCAGCATGCCCCAGCGACAGATAGCCCATTCGGAGCACCGCGCAGAGGGCAACCGTATAGGTGATATTCATCAGCACAACGATGGCCACATGCAGCCAGTAGTTGCTGACGACAAAAGGCAGAGCAAGCAATAGCGCGAGCAGCCACGGACCGGGGGTGCGAAAGGCTGGCCTCATCGCACGCGCCCCATCAGGCCCTGCGGCCGAAACACGAGCATCGCAATCATCGCGACAAATACGAGGATGTGGGCGGCCTCTGCGCCCAGCGTGAGCGAACCGATCGCCTGAATGATGCCAATCAGTAAACCCGCGAGCACTGTGCCCGTGATGCTTCCAAGACCCCCTACGATAATGATGATGAACGACATCAGAATCGCATCAAGCCCCATGCCCGGATTGATGGAATAAATCGGGGCAACAAAAATGCCCCCCATCGCTGCCAGTGCAAAACCGAGCGCTACCGAGACGCCCGCCACCCGGTCGGTATCAACGCCCAGCATCCGGGCAGTTTCTTCGTCCTCTTCAATTGCCCGCATTGCCAGGCCGGTGCGGGTCCGATAGACCACGAGGTAAAGGAGCGCCACGAGCAGCATGGCGATACAGGCCGCGGCGAGGCGCTCAATTGGGATCCGCACGGTCCCGATAAGCAGTACGCCCTCGAGCACGGAGGGAACGGTCTTCTCCTGGGCTCCAAATGCAATCCACGAAACAGACTGCACGATCAACGACACGCCGACGGTCGCCACCAGCAGTTGCAGCCACTGCCCCCGCAGTCGACGAAAGATAGAACGCTCGACCGCAAAGCCTGCAAGCACCGACAGCACCACAATGACCGGGACTGCCGCCCAAAGCGGCCACTCGAAGGCCACGAAAAGCAGATAGACAAGCATGGCGCCCAGCATGTACAACTCGCCGTGCGCGAAGTTGACGATGTGCAGAATGCCGTAGATCAGCGTGAGTCCGAGCGCCGTAAGAATGTACAGCGCTCCGTTAACGACCCCGATCGACAGCGCCTGCAGAAACAACGTCAGGCTCAAGGCGCGACTTCAGTCAAGCTTACCCATTCGTACATCGAGCGGCGTCCAGTTGCCGTCTTTGATGATCGAAGCGGGCAGCGGGGTCTGAATCTGGCGACGTGCACCGTAGGTCTTGTCCCCCCCCCACGTTGCCGGACCATAAGGGTGCGAAGAGAACGTTGACTGCGCCAGCACTTCGGCAACTTTACGTGTCTCGAATGTTCCCGCCTTTTGAATGGCCTCTACGACCCAGCGCGTCGCGGCATAAGCCTCCCAGACCGTACCGAGGGTGGGCTCCTTGTATTTCTTCAGATGCCGATCGGCGATCTGATCGTAGAGCGGCGAGGGCGAACTTGACCAGATGCGGTAGGCGACGATGCCATCGGCCCCCTTACCTGCCACGTTGACCAGCGCCTTGGCCTCGAGCACTGCGGTGGAACTGATGAAGTAACCCTTATAGCCCAGTTCGCGCGCCTGCTTGGCAATGAGGCCGACGGTCCCGGTCGGTGACGCATTGGTATCGATTGCGTCGGGGTTCTTGGCGAGCAGCCGCAGAAGTGCCGCCTGGAAATCTTTGGAGGTGAGCTCAACCAGTTCCTCGCCGACAAACTCAACGCCCTCGCCTTTCAGGCCTGCGGCGATATCCTTCAGAACCTTGACGTCAGACCGCCCGAGATCGTTATTGGGGCCCATGAAAGCCACTCGCTTGATCTTGAGCTTGCGGTAAATATCCGGCGTAAAGGTGTAGTAGAGCTGATCGGAAGACGCCATAAAGCGGAACACCGTGGGATTCTCGGCATTCGTGACTTCCTTACCAGCTGCGCCCATGAAAATATCGAAAAAGCCGGTCTGACGAATGATCGGGAGCACGGCACCATGGACTGCGGCACCCAGGATGAACCCGTAGCGAACGTTGTCGTTTAGCACCGCGCGGTTGAGCGCCGCTACGGTCTTGCCAGGATCAAGTGACGTGTCATACGGCACCATTTCGATCTTGTAGCGCTTACCCGCCACCTCGAACACGCCAATGTCTTCGGCGGCGAGCTCAATTCCGCGATTGATGCCGATTCCGAAAGCTGCCGCAGGACCGGAGAGCGGCGAAAGATTGCCAATCTTGAAGGCCTCTTGGGCCAGGGCGGGCATGGGCAGCGCGGCGGTAACGCCAGCCGCTGCAAGCGAACGCACGGCATTGCGACGATTGATTGATTTCATCCTGAGCTCCCCCGTGTCATTTTAGTGTGGGCGAGTCTACGGGGCGCCCAGCGCAAGCGTCAAGATATTCGAACGCAAATACAATCCGGTGGGTGCGTTCGCCCTTCTCGGCTGGGCTGGCCGGCCTTGCCGAAACCGATCTCATGGAGACCACCATGCCGAACCCGCTCTTGGCCCGTATTCCCCGCTCGCAGATGACCGAGCGCCTGCAGCGCGACTACGACGCGTCAGTCGCCCTGCGGGACGATGCGACGCTGATCGAGGTTGGCGCGAACGCACCGGAGCTTCTGGAGTGGTACCGCGACAGCTTTTACGCAAAGCTCTTTTATGCAGGAAGGGTCGATGTGCGGACCAAAGAGCTGCTGCGCTACAGGCTATCGATGACGCATGGCTGCGCCTATTGCAATCGCGGCAACAGCAAGGCTGCCCTGAAGGCGGGCGTGAGCGAGGCGCAGCTCGCACGGATCATGAACGAAGACGATCCCGTGTTTGATGCCCGCGATCGCGCCGTACTGCAACTGGCTTCTCAAATCGCCATCACCAACATGCAGGGCACTTTGGATCAACCGCTTCACAAGGCGCTCCAGGCGCATTTTGACGATGCGCAGATCTTCGAGCTTGGAATGGTGGCCGGCATGCTAACGGGCATGGCGAAATTCATCTTCGTCTATGACCTGGTCGAGAAAGAAGCAAACTGCCCGATCCGCCCTGCGGCCTGAGCGACGTGCAACCGATAAACCGCCACCGTTCCATTGCAAGGGGCACTGAGTGAAATATCAAAAAGCCGATGCAAAAGCGTACGCCCAGGAGCATCTGCGCGGCATCTGGGCTGCCACCCTCACGCCGTTTGATGCGCAGCTGCGACTCGACGAAGCGGGCTGGCGGCGCAATCTTCGCCATTGGTATCGAGACCTCGGTATTAGAGGGCTGTTTGTTAACGGTAAGCAAGGTGAGTTCGCCTCCATGAGCGTGGCTGAGCGAAAGCTCGCCGCTGAAATCGCCGTTGAAGAAGCTGGCTCTGACCGAGGCGTCATGGTGTCGTGCTCAGACCAAAGCCTCGACACCGTGATTGAACTCGCGCGCCATGCGCAGGCGATAGGCGCCGACTACATCGTCGTTCATACCCCGCTTCTCTACTTTGGCGCCCATAGCGATGACACGCTCTACGAGTACTACCGACACATTGCCGAGCAGGTTGATATTGGCGTCACGCTTTGGAATCAGCCGCCCGACTGCGGCTACACACTTGAGCCCGAGACCTGCGTTCGAATCGCCGAGATCGATAACGTGGTTGCGATCAAGTACAGCGTACCGCGCGACACCTACGTGCGCCTGACGCACCTGGCCGGTAAGCGACTCATTGTGAGCACCTCAAACGAAGAGGAGTGGCTATCCAACATTCTGGAGCTGGGATGGCAGGTCTATCTGTGCTCAACGCCCCCCTATCTCATGCAGACTACGCACGATCGCCGCATGCACGACTACACCGAGCTTGCGTTTAAGGGCGACGCGCAGGCTGCGCGCGCGATCCACGCGAGTCTCGGACCGGTACGAAACGCATTGAAGCAGTCCCGACCCCACGGCAAGGCAGCCGCCCACCAGAAATATTGGCAGGAACTGCTTGGCCAGGTGGGCGGGCACGTCCGCCGACCACTCCTGAACCTTACCGAGCAGGAAAAGACGGCAACACGACAGGCGTTCGAGGCCTGTGGTCTCAGGACATCGTGAAAGGGTGAAACACCATGGCAAAGAAACGCGCCAGCATCGCGACTGAATCATCCGTAGCATCTACTGACCATCAGGTCGGTCCAGAGCTTCTCGTCGAGCGCGCCGGGCACGTACTAGTGCTGACGATCAACCGTGAGCATCGAATGAATTCGCTCACCCCCTCATTAATGGTCGAGTTATCACATCAGTACAACGAAGCCAGCATTGATCCAGAAGTTCGTGCTGTGGTGCTTACCGCTAAGGGCGACCGGGCGTTTTGTGCGGGGTTGGACCTCAAGCAGCGGCGAGAGTCAGACGCGGCAGGTCAGGCAAACCGCTACTTCATGAATGAGGTGAACCGATTCTTTCTTGAAGTGATTCAAGAGTGCTGCAAGCCAACGATCGTAGCGCTGAACGGCGCAGCGGTTGCCGGTGGCTTCGAGATTGCCGTGGCCTGCGATATCCGTATCGGAGCGGAACATGTCAAGCTGGGGCTACCCGAGGCGAAGCGTGCCATGGGAGCACATTTTTCAACCATCATGCTTCCGCGCGTCATTCCTCGAGCGATCGCCATGGAGATACTTTTTCGGGGCGACCTTTACCCAATTCAGGAAGCGTATCGATGGGGCTTCATCAACCGGGTAGTTCCTAAAGGTGAAGCGCTCGGAGCCGCGCTTGAAATGGCCCATGCCATCGCGAAAAATGCGCCTGTGACCGTTCGACGCATGAAGGAAACCGCAGTCAAATCATCGGGTCTGCCACTTGCTGCGGCAATGCGATTAAACGAGGGGCAAAACCCTTACCTGGCCGAGGATCGCATAGAGGGCATCCGCGCCTATGTTGAGAAGCGCGCGCCTCAATGGAAGGGACGCTGACGTTCAACACCAACAATTCCAAAGGCCTGACCATGGACGACCGCGCTCAGCCCGATCTATCCCGCCTCTTTGCTCCAAAGTCGGTGGCAATTTTCAATGTCTCTTCCGATCCGGGCAAGCTAAGCCGAATCACCCTTCGTAACTTAAAAAACGGAGGATTTAACGGTGCCGTTTTTCCGCTTAATACAACGCTTGAGCACGCCGAAGGGTTCCGATGCGTCCGAACACTTGCTGAAGTTAACGAGCCGATTGACGTTGCCTTCATGGCGATTCCTGCAAACGCCACGATCTCTGCGGCTCGGGAGTGCGGAGCGGCTGGGGTCAAGTTCTTGGTGATCGGGTCTGCCGGATTTGCCGAGAGCGGCGATGAAGGCGCAGCGCTGCAACGGGAACTCGCGCACATTGCCCACACAAGCGGCATGCGGATTGTAGGGCCCAACTGTAACGGCATCTACCAGACTCGCCACCCTCTCGCGCTTGGATTCAATACCGGGCACTCCCGGCGGATGCCCGTCGGTCACGTCGCTCTTCTGTCGCACAGCGGCGCACTGTTTGACACCATGACGACGATCCTGCGGCGTCACGGTGGTGGTCTGTCATTTTTTGTATCTGCCGGTAATGAAGCCGATCTGAACCTGCTCGATTATCTTGAGCATGCCGTCAACGATCCAGATACCCAGGTTGTAGCGATGCTGCTTGACGCGCTGTCGGATGGCAATCGATTCCGGCGTCTTGTTCAGCAGGCGCACGGGTTGGGAAAGTCAGTCGTGGTCTTGAAGATCGGGAGTTCGCAGAGCGGTGCTGAAGCGGCCGAGGCGCACTGCAGTCGCCTTGCCTCGCCCGACGCAGCCTACCGTGCACTGTTTGCGCAATCCGGCGTCTGTACAGTCAATTCCATTGAATCGCTCATGACGGCGGCCGCGCTACTGTCCCGGTTCGGTCGTGTCGGAGGCGGGCTGGGCGCTTTAACTGTGTCAGGGGCCGGTGCGGCAATGCTATTGGATAGTGCAAGCCGCAATAGCGTGCCCATGACAGTCTACGCCGAACACACTCAGGCCGAACTGGATGCCAGACGCATGTTTTCCAAGGTCGGGAATCCCACAGATTATGGAGCCTTCGGCGCAATGCGATCGGTCTTCTCCGAAGTCCCTGCACTGATCGCGGCTGACCCCGGAGTAACGGTTTTGCTCTCGCTCGTGCACTCTATGAACGATTACCAGCGCCGCCCCTATATCGAAGCGCTTGCCAATGCCAAGTCAGCCGGTAAGCCGATTCTCGTACTCACGCCCGGTGGTCTCGAACCCGATGAACGCGCGGCGTATGAAGCCGAAGGCTTTATCTGCCTGGCTGACACGGATGCTGCCATGCAGGCGGTTAACGCCCTGACCCACCCCGTGTCGCCCGGCGACGCGCAGGAACAAGCGCCTCGACAGTTCCTGAACCCGTCCGCTCCAGGCGCAGAGACCGGAGACGCTTCCGCGCTGCGTGCCATGCTCAGTCGCGATCGCCCACTCAGCGAACCGGAAAGCCTCGAGTTATTGTCCCGCTTTGCCCTCCCGACAGTGAAGACCATACGTTGCGCCAGCCGCGACGAAGCTGCCCGGGCTCTGCATGCCTTCGGCGCGCCTGTTGTCCTGAAGGGGGTTCGGCTCGGCGTCACTCACAAGACCGAACATGGGTTGGTGAAGGTCGGAATTTGCCAAGCGATTGAGCTTGATCGGGCGATATCCGACTTCGGGACGGTCGATGAGTGGATCGTCCAGCCGATGATTGAGGCGGATCTTGAGGTGATTGTGGGACTGAAGCGTACCGACGATCTCGGTCTGCTCCTGATCGTTGGCTTGGGCGGCATCTATACTGAGGCGCTCTCTGAGGTGGCGGTGTTTAGCGTGCCAGCTTCGAGCGCGCACATTGCAGCTGAGCTCTCACGATCACCGGTCGGGAGAATCATGAACAGTGCTCGCTGGTCGCGCCCTGCCGACTTTCAGGCGCTACTTGAAGTCATTGACCGCTTACAAAATTTTGCAATGTGGGCTGCCGATGATGTCGAGGCGGTTGATATCAACCCGTTGAGAATCGGGTCAACCGGCATTGTTGCGGTAGACGCGCTCGTCGTACCACGAAAGGCCCGCTTGGCGACTGCGGCCGAGGACCGAGGGTCTTTTCACCCCTAACCCTCGAAAATCAACTTAAATAGGGAAACGTCATGAAGATAACCGCCTTCTCTTTCCTCGCCGCGTTTGCCGTGGCGCTATGCGCGACTCCTGCTGGGGCTCAGTCGGCGGACGCGGGAAAAGTAGTTCGCCTGATCGTGCCGTTTCCACCTGGAAACGCTGCCGACCTACAGGCCCGCGCGCTTGGCGAAAGTCTGCGAAAGACGGGACTGCGCGCCGTGGTGGAAAACCGACCAGGCGCCTCGGGGGTTATCGCACTGGAGCATGTGCTCCGGTCGCCGGCTGACGGCAGCACGCTACTGGTAGCGTCGCTTTCACCGATTGTCATCGCGCCAGCGCTCAATAAATCACTTCCATACGACGTCGTGCGCGACTTCACCGGCGTGGCTCTGCTTGGCTTTAACGATGTTGTGATGCTTGCAAGCCCTAAATTTGATGGACGTACGATTTCCGAGGTGATAAGCATGGCACGTGCCAAACCTGGCTCGGTCCGCTATGCATCCATCGGACAAGGGACCCTCGCGCACATGGTGATGGCGAGTCTTGCAGTGGAACTCGGTATCGATCTTCAGCACGTCGCTTACAAGGGTAGCGCGCAAGCGCTCCCCGACCTGATTTCCGGAGATGTGCAACTCATGCTTGACGGAATGCCACAGTCGCTGCCTCAGGTGGAAGCAGGTCGACTCCATGCAATTGCAATTCTGAGCAAGACCAGATCGGCTTTCGCGCCGGCCATACCGACCCTCGCTGAATCGGGGCATGCTGCGCTTGCGGACGTGAATGTCGTAGGCTGGACGGGTGTGCTGGTGAGCGCCGCAACGCCGCCCGCCATGGTCAAGGAGCTGAACGCCGAGATCATCCGGATCATGGCGCAGCCCGATATGGTCGAGTTCATGAGGAAACAAAGACTGCAGATCTATCCACCGCACTCGGCCGAGCAGTTTGCCCGGCAGATTCAAAGCGAGCTGGAGGGTTGGAGGCGAGTCGCCAAAGCAGCCCGAGTCGAGGCTCAGTGAAGCCGCGCTCAGCGCAGCCCGTCCCTTCCTATTAGATCCTGAACGGACAGCCCACCCAACCGCGCATGCAGCCGACCGCGGGTGGCCGCACAGAAAATCACCGCGATCTCCCGCGGCATCGGTGCATCGTGCAGCGTGATGCTCATGGTGTCATAGTGGGAACGAACATACAGCGCGTCTTTATGAGCAAGTGGAACATCGATGGTGGTACCTGGCCCGCCGCGCTTGCCGGTTGAGGAAATCCAGGCTTTACCCCCCCCCACCGCGTCACGAACGGGATCGGCAAAGGCGCTCGTTAGAAGCGCATTGCCGTGTTCATATTCGCCCTCAACCCCCACCACACAAGCCTTGCCGTAGCTCGAGATGGCATCACCGCCCGCCAAAAGCGCCAGCCTGCGTCCCACTTCGGCGCCCAACGCGGGCGAGTCGCTCACCAGCAACGATAAATCATGGCTGAAGCGGCCTGCGTAAGGGTTCTGCAATACGCACACGACAGCCACCTTACGCACCGGCGCACCGTCTGCGGGCTCGCCGGTTTCGTTTGCGAAGATCTCTTCCGAGAACGTTAACCACGCGCGAATGTTGTAGTTCATGTCAGTGCGCCACACCAGAGAAATCCATGGGTAGTCGGCACTCAGCCACCCGAATTCGCCGATTCGGTGCGGGCGTATTGCGACTTCGCCCGACAAATCGCGGTACGCCATCGGTGAAGACCGCGCCCACCGCCGCAATATCGCCGTTTCGCAGAGCATCGAGCGCGGTTTTCTTGGAGCCACCCACGCAGGCATCTAGCAACACGACGTCAGCATCTTTCCCGGGCCGCAAAAAGCCGCAATTAAGTCGATACACCACTGCGTTGTTTCCGGTGGCTGCAGCAATGGCGGTCTCGACCGGCATGTCGGTGAGGCTGGCAAGATGCGTGATGGTGTACATCATGCCAAGCGGCATGATTCCCGATCCGGTGGGCGTATCGGTTGCGATGAGGAAGCGATCGGTTTGACCGGCCTCCTTTGCGAGCTTCCAGAGCAACAGCGTGGTTCGCAGGTTGCCGGCCGTGCAAACCTGGAGTGCAATCTTTGACTCATTCACGATACGTGGGAAATCTTCATCGGGCATGGCGACCGGGCCACCATTCACATGGAACGACACATCGGGCTGAATGCTGATCAAGTGATCGGCCCAGATGCCTGATGAACCGGGAATTGAGGATCCGCCGGTGTGAACCATGGTGACCATGCCATGTTTTCTGGCCCAGGCAATCATCGGCCCGTATTCGTAGGGCGTCTTGACCGCGCCAAATCCAGCCTTCGCAAGCCACACCCCTTTTCGCGCGATCTCCTCGAAATCGGCCTCGACCAAGCCGGGCTCCATGATCACCGAGCCCGCGTGCACCCGCATGCCACCCGGCCGAAATGATTCAAAGCATTTCTTCGCTGCGACCGCAAGCGCTTTAACGCCTTCGGGATCCTTCGGGCGCCCCGGCACGTGCACCTCTGATGCACTGATCGCCGTGGTGGTTCCCCCGTGGGTGTAACTCTCCAGAAAGCCAACCGTCTTTTGGCGCGGGGTGTAGTCACCGAACGTATTGTGGATCTGCGAGTCGATAAATCCGGGAATCGCCGTGGCACCGTCCGCATCCACGATCACGTCGCAATCGCGAAGATCGGTCGGTGCTGTTCCGACGCTCACAATCTTCCCATGGTCCATCACCAGACAGTCACCGGGGGCGTAGGGATCGCGCCAGTCACCGGTCACGATCGTGCCAAGGTTTACGATCGCTGTTTTCATTAAGCACTCCGTTTACGAGGATTCGTTGCAGCGGCTGGGGCAGCCACAGGCTTTGAGCGCACGCGCGGCTGACCTGACGATCCGGCGCGCGCCCGCTTCGGCGCCTTCTCAGTCTCAACCGGCATCAGTGAAACCGGGTCAAACCGGACGCCGTAGTCGCGCAATGCCGCCTCGACTGAGACATAGCCCTGCCGAACATCGCGCGCAAGCGCTGCCCGCGATCGCTCCGCGGGCGGGCCAAAGCCCCCCCCGCCACCCGAGCTCATGATGTAGGTGTCGCCCTTAGACAATCGCGTATCGAGCTTGCCGCCGGGATAAACGGTCAGTTCACCCCCCTTGCGACGAACGGCAATCCGATTGCCCAGCGCGCTCTGACCGCCGCGAAGCCCCCAAGGCGGGTTCACCACGCGATCGGAACGCGTCATGTAATTGATGGCAGACAGCGCCTCAACCTCCACCTCGGTGCCCAGCCCGCCTCGAAACTGTCCAGCCCCGCCCGAGTCTTCCCGCAGCTGATAACGGCGAACGAGCAAGGGAAACTTATTCTCAACCTGCTCTGATGGGCCGTTATGGGTATCGCCATCGTTCATGCAGATCGTGCCGTTGACACCGTCTTCATCGGATTTTGCCCCCCAGCCCCCGCCGATCAGCCCACCCAGGTAGATCCATAACCGGCCATCTCGAGGATGAATACCGTTGATATTTGCAGTCAACAGGTCGGCATGGTGGCCTGCGATCACGCGGTC
>JALREG010000377.1 GCA_023253905.1 Burkholderiaceae bacterium | reverse complement strand
TGTCTTCCGTTAATGGGGAAGAGCCCGCGGTTTTGGGCAAGCCTGCTGCTGTTGCGAAGACAGGCTGCGTAGGAAGAAGTTGGTAGGTCGTGCCAGATTCGAACTGGCGACCAACGGATTAAAAGTCCGCTGCTCTACCGGCTGAGCTAACGACCCGTGGAAAGCCAAAGATGATAGCGTTATTCACGCAGTCAGGTCAAACCGAAGGCTAAGCGGCACAGGCCTGTCGATCAGCCTGGTTCACCGAGCGGGAGCGGGCGCTGCGGGAAGGGTTTGCATCCGCTCACGCGCCGTGGCGGCCACCTGCGCCTCGGGGTACTTTTCGATGAGCGTCTCGAGCGTGCGGCGCGCGGCGCGTCTGTCATTGAGTTCGATCTGCGTGTAGGCGAGGTTCAACATGGCCTCAGGCGCGCGAGGGCTGTCGGCATGGCGCTGCGCGACCGTGTTCAGTGTGTCAGCTGCGCCTTTATAGTCCTTCAGCGCGAACTGGCTGCTGCCCAGCCAGTAGAGCGCTGACGGCACATAAGGGCTGGTGGGGTGATTGAGCAGAAACACCTGAAAGGCGGTTTGCGCAGCCCGAAAATCTTTGGCACCGAAGGCAGCAAGGGCTGCTTCGAAACTCCGACGCTCTGCCGGATCGACCCGCTGGCTGCGGCCGTCGATCTCGACGGCAACCGGCTCGAAGCGCCGCATGCGTGTTTCGAACTCATCGCTCTTGTCGCGCAGCGCACGCTGCGTGTTGGAGAGCTCGTTGGTCTGCTCTTCCAACACGCCACGCAGCTTGGCGATTTCCTGCTGCAGGGTCTGGATCTGGGTTTGCAGGGAAAGTTGGCCGCGGGCGGTGGCCTCGAGTCGCTCGAGGCGGGTGGTGAGGTCGCTCAGGCGGGCGCCGAAATCAGCGGTGAGTTTGTCGATCCGGGCGCGCTCGGCGAGGATCGCTTTCCTCGCCTGATCATCTTCGAAAATTGCCTGGCTGGTGCCTGGCATAACGAGAGCAGCCGCGCACACGACCGCGGCAATCAGACGGGCTGACTTCATGAAGACCTCCGCGGCGGGTGGAAATGGGGCTGGCGAGCGTTCACCCGCCAGCCGATCAAACCCGAACCATTATTGATAGGCGAGATCGACGCGACGATTTTCGGCCAGGGCCGACTCGTCGGTGCCACTATTGCGCGGACGCTCCTCACCGAAGCTCACCGCTTCCATCTGGTTCTCGGCCACGCCAAGGGCAACCATGGCCCGGCGAACCGCGTCGGCCCGCTTTTGACCGAGGGCGATGTTGTACTCGCGGCTGCCGCGGTCGTCGGTGTTGCCTTGCAGCACGACCTTGCGTGTGGGATTGGCGACCAGGAAGCGTGCGTGCGCCTCGAGGATCGGACGAAAATCATCTTTGACAACGAAGCTGTCGAAGTCAAAGAAGATGCTGCGACGGGAAAGCGGGTTGTTCGGATCGTTGAACGGATCTTTGCTGGGGTCGTTGGCGACGTCGAGCTGCCGGACCGAGCGGTCACCGATCCCGGCCGATGCCGCGCCGGAGCCAGCACCGGCAGAGTCACCGCGTGACTCGATCGGCGCACCCTTCTCCTCGAGCGGCGTCGGCGTGCTGCAGGCAGCCAGCAGAGCAGCGAGCGACAGGGCAACTGCTGCGGTCAGGGATCGTTTCATCATGCCTCCGGAAATAAGGGAACGGTGGTGAGCGGTGGATAGGGGATGCCTAGCGGCTGAACGGACCCCAGGTGGGCTCGCGGATGTCAGCTGCGTCGGAACTCAGCCGCTGCTTGGTGCGGCCGTCAATGGAAACTGCCATGAGCGAGTCACGTCCGGCGGAGCGCGTGGCGTACATGATCCAGCGGCTGTTGGGCGCAAAGCTGGGCGACTCTTCCCGACCGCCGTCAGAGAGCACCCGCTCGGAGCCGTTTGCCAGATCACGAACAACCAGTACGAGGCCGACATCGCGCCGCGAGATGAAAGCAAGCGTGCGGCCGTCAGGGCTTACGCGCGGGCTGACGTTGTAAGGTGAACCGAAGGTGACGCGCGAGACGTCGCCCCCCGAGGCGGGCATCCGATAGATCTGGGGCGCGCCGCCGCGGTCGGAGGTGAAATAGATGAAGCGGCCATCGGGCGTGAACACCGGCTCGGTATCGATACCCGACGAAGTGGTGAGGCGCACGGGCGCGCCCTCGCCGGTGGAAGAGATCAGATAAATCTGCGACAAGCCGTCACGGGTCAGGGCGACGGCGAGCGAGCGGCCATCGGGAGACCAGGCCGGCGCGCTGTTGCTGCCCCGGAAATTGGCGACCGCAACGCGTTGGGCATCGGAGAGCGAGTGCACGTAGACAACCGGCTTCTGGCTCTCGAACGAGACATAGGCGAGACGCCGGCCGTCAGGCGACCATGACGGCGAGATGATGGGCTCGGAGGAACGCAGGGCGACCGACGGGTTTTCACCATCCCAGTCGGCGATCGTGAGTCGAAAGACATTGTTCTGTTTGGTGATGAAGGCGATCCGGGTGGCGAAAATACCCTTTTGACCCGTGATTTTTTCGTAGATGTAGTCTGCGATCTGATGGCCGGCCAGGCGCAGATCGCCTTCGGATACCACCAGGGTGCTGCGACCCATGGCAGACTCGCGAACCGGATCGCTCAGCTGAAACCGGATGTCGAGACGGCCATCAGCCAACCTTGACACAGAACCACCCAGTACGGCGTCAGCGCCGCGCGAACGAAGCGCCGGGAAATCGATATTGGCCGATTCGGAAAGCGTCCCGGTTTGTTCGACCAGACGGAAGGCGCCGCTTTGCACCAGATCGTTACGGATCACGTCGGCGATTTGCCGGGGGACCCGGCTGTCGGTGACGAAATTGGCGACCGCAATGGGGTAGCGGGTTGCACCGACGCCAGAGACGTCGATTCGCATCTGTGCGAACACCCCAGCGGGCAGGGCTGGCAACGTCGCACAGAACACAACACACAGCAGGCGAAACAGCTTTCGCATGGGGGCCTCGTTCGGAGGGGTCCGAATGACGACAAACCTGTGATTATAGGCGATCGAATACCTCGGAAGGGTTCAATCCTCAATCGTGGAAGGGATCAGTCGCGCGGCCGATGGGTGATCTCGATTGACTCACCGGGACAGCTGCCGTTGGGCATCCTTGGCCAGGGTGAGGATTTGCGGATGGCCTGCTCGGCGGCCCGATCCCAGGCCTGCTCGCCGCTCGTGCGAACCAGTTGCACCTCAATCACGCGGCAGTCGCGGGTATCGGTCGGCGCTGTGCCCGGAGGACCGCTCAGACGGATGCGGAACCGGGCCTCCGGGTTGGCGTTGACGGCGGTGGAGTAGGTGGTGGCATCGCTGATCAGGCTCTTCACCTGCCCGCCCCAGGTCGCCATGCCGGCGCCGCCGCCAGCCGCAGCACTGCCGCTCGATCCCGAACCCGCTCCCTGCGACAGGAGCTGCGTGGCGCGCGCACGCTCAGCCTCGACCAGCTGCTGGCGGCGCTTTTCGTCTTCGGCTCGCTGGCGCGCTTCAGCTGCCTTTTTCTCATCCGCGGCCTTCTTTTCGTCGGCCAATTTCTTCGCCTCGGCTTCCTTGCGTGCCTTTTCCTCGGCGAGCTTCTTTTCTTCGGCCTCCTTGCGGGCCTTCTCCTCCGCCGCCTTCCTGGCGTCGGCCTCTCGGCGCGCCTTGTCTTCGGCGAGCTTCTTCTGCTCGGCTTCCTTGCGGGCTTTTTCTTCCTGTGCCTTGCGCTCGCGCTCCCGCTTTTCGTCTTCCTGGCGTTTGCGTTCCTGTTCGAGCGCGATGTCGGGTTTGGGCGCCTCAACCTT
>JALREG010000234.1 GCA_023253905.1 Burkholderiaceae bacterium | reverse complement strand
AGGTCGATGCCGATGATCTTGGCCATGATGAGAGGGTCCTCAGGAAATCGATGAAGGGGCCGGCAACTGGCCGGCGACAGACAATCAGATGGGTGGTTGAACGTTCAAAATCAAGACTGGGCGCGTGCAACCGCAGCTGCGCGCTCAGCCCTGCGCAACCGTGACCATGGCAGGTCGCAGCACGCGGTCGTTGATGAGGTAGCCCTTCTGCAGCACCGCGACCACATGGTTGGATGCAACCGGCGGGTTGGTGGAGGCCACGGGTACCATCGAGATGGCCTGATGCCGGTTGGGATCAAATTTCTGCCCAACGGGATTGAGTTCGGTAACGCGGGCCCGCTCGAAGGCCGATACCAGCAGCCGAAGGGTGGCATCCACCCCTTCCTTCAGGCTTTCGGGCGAGGCCGCGGCGTTGGCGAGCGTCATTTCCAGACTGTCCCGAACCGGCAACAGACTTTCCGCAAAGCCCTCAACTGCAAACTTGTGCGCTTTGGCCACGTCCTCCTGGCCACGGCGCCGGATGTTTTCGGTATCCGCCTTGGCGCGCAAGTAGAGATCGCGAAATTCGATTGCCTCGGCCTGAGCGCGAGCAAGCGCCTCCAGGGGCGAAGGAGCCGTACCAGGCGAACCCGCGGCCGAAGCGTCGGCCGATGCGGCGCCCGCCGCATTTCCCGACCCCGGCACTGAATCTGCCGAACCTGCCGACGCGTGCGACTGCGACCCAGAACCGGCAGGGGCCGGCTCGGTCTGCGGGGTCGCGCCAGCAGATGGTTTTTCGGATTCCGTCATTCACAAAACCTTTAAGAACAGAGACTTGCCACGAAGCCCTCATACAATCGAGGAACTCAAGGTGGCCCGTGTGAAACACCCACCAGGTCGAAATGGGGATTGTCTCCGGCGTTTCAAGCCCTGCCGACAGGAAGAACGCTCAGCGCTCAGCGCCGAGTGCCACGGCGCGCTCGCGTCGCTTGGCAAGCGCGGCATGGGGGCAGGCAGGCTCGGTGGCGGTGCCGGGCCACCCCGCAGCATGCCGCTCCACCAGTCGGGCAAGCGCCGAGATGAACTCCGCAGAGTCATTGACACAGCCCAGATAGCGGTAATCGGACCCGCCGGCGGCGATGAAGGTTTCCCGGCCCTCGATCGCGATTTCCTCCAGCGTTTCAAGGCAATCGGACACGAACCCCGGGCACACCACATCGACGCGGCCGGTTTTTTGCGCGCCCAGTTCTTCAAGCGTGCGATCGGTATAGGGCTGCAGCCACTCGGCCTTGCCAAAACGCGACTGAAACGTGACCCGAAACTGCTCGGGCGCAAGCTGCAGACGCTCGGCAAGCAGACGCCCGGTGACCAGACACTCGCAGTGATAGGGGTCACCCAGCAGCAGTGATCGCCGCGGTACGCCATGAAAACTCATCATCAGCACATCAGGTTTGCCCTCGCGAGCCCAGTAGGCTTCAACGTGCCGGGCCAGCGCTTCAATGTAGGGGCCGTAGTCATGAAAATTGCGAATCGTCCGGAGCTCGGGCTGATTTCGCCAACCCGAAAGTTCGGAGAAAACCGCATCAAAAGCGGTTGCTGTCGTTGAGGCGGCATATTGCGGATAGAGCGGCAACACCAGGAGACGCGTGACATTGCGCTCACGCATCTCTCGCATCACCTGGGAAATCGCGGGACGGCCATAGCGCATGGCCCACGCCACCTCAATTGAATGGCCTCGTGCCTCGAGCGCCTGACCGAGCCTGCGAGCCTGATTGGCCGTGTGCACCGCAAGCGGCGAGCCCTCATCGGTCCAGATCGTGGCG
>JALREG010000229.1 GCA_023253905.1 Burkholderiaceae bacterium | reverse complement strand
GGCTCCGATACCGGCGCGAAGCCCACGAACGACGATACGTATTTATTCACATAACGACCGTTCTCGATCTTGTGCGCGGTGCCGGTTTTTCCCGCTACCCGATAGCCCGCGACCTGCGCCTGAGGGGCGGTGCCGCCCGGCCCCGCCGCAAGTTCGAGCATGCGACGGACAATCAGCGTGGTCTCGGGCGTAAACACCTGGGTGCGCTGAATCTCGCCCTCGTGCTTGAAGATCGATACCGGAATGATGTCGCCATCACGGGCAAACACCAGATAGGCACGCGCAAGCTGCATGAGTGAGACCGAAAGCCCGTGCCCATAAGACATCACTGCCTGGTCGATCTGCTTCCAGTTTCGATGTGGGCGGAGCCGCCCTGCCACCGCCCCGGGAAAGCCCAATTGCGGCGCCTGACCCAGCCCGATCGCGGCAAAGGTTTCCCACATGTCCTTGGGCGCCATCTTGAGCGCCATCTGAACCGTGCCCACGTTGGACGACTTCTGGATGATCTGCTCAACGGTCATCGAGGCATGACCCTTCACGTCGGAGAGCGTGTGGGTACCAATCGTGATGCGACCGCCGTAGGTTGGGAGTACGGTCTGCGCGGTGACCTTGCCCAGTTCGAGCGCAAGCGCCGCGGTAAAGGGCTTCATCGTCGAACCGGGCTCGAAGGTATCGGTGAGCACGCGATTACGCAGCTGCGCACCGCTCAGTTCGCCGCGCTGGTTGGGGTCGTAGGTGGGCAGATTCACCAGCGCGAGCACTTCGCCAGTGCGCACATCGAGCACCACCGCGCCGCCCGCCTGGGCGCGGTGTTCGGCAACTGCATCGCGCAGCGCCGCGTAGACGTGGTACTGCACCTTGGCATCAATCGATAGCGCGATGTTGTTGCCGTTGAGCGGCTCGCGAATCGCTTCGACCTGTTCGATGACCCGCCCCAGCCGGTCACGGATCACCCGGCGGCTACCAGGGCGGCCGGCGAGAAGCTTGTTCTGCGCGAGTTCGATCCCCTCCTGCCCACTATCCTCGACGTTGGTGAAGCCCACGATGTGCGCCAGGCGATCGCCCTCTGGATAGCGGCGCTTGTATTCGGGCTGGCTGTGTACGCCTGGCACCTTGAGGTCGAGTACCTGCCGCGCGTCATCGGGGTCGAGCTGACGGCGCAGAAAAATAAAGGTTCGCTCGGTGCCACTGATCCGCTGCCGCAGGTCCGCTTCATCGAGGCTGAGTCGGCGCGCAAGCTCGCCAAAGCGCGGATGATTGACATCGACCTCCCCGGGCACGGCGAAGATCGCGCGGGCCGGCAGGCTGGAGGCAAGCACCACACCGTTCCGGTCATGGATCTCGCCGCGCGAGGCGGGCAGATCGAGCGTGCGCGCATAGCGTGACTCGCCCTGGCGCTGCAGAAAGTCCTGCGAAAACACCTGCAGATACACCGCTCGACCCGCGAGCGCCAGAAAAGCGAGCGCGACCAACGCCATGAGCAGATGTGAACGATACGCGGGCAGTGTGACCCGCAGAAGCGGATTCGATGAGAAGGGCACGTTGCGGCGACTGCGCGAGGCCATCAGCGAGCTCCGTCCGGCCGACGCGGCGGCTGCTGCGTGCCGGGCTTACGCGCAAGCACCGCCGGCAGCGCCCCGATCTGCAGTGCACGGGTTTCCGGATCGCGCAGCAGATGCAGCGTACGGTCGGCGCTCACCGACTCCATCCCCAGGTCGCGCCGGGCCTTGGCGTCAATCAACGCGGCGGTGGCAAGCGAGGTCTGCTGCACGCGCAGCTGGTTCCAGTCAACCTCGAGGCTTCGGCTTTGCGCCTGTGCACGCTCGAGCTCAACGAACAGCCGCCGCGCGTGATGTTGCGACGTGATCAGTGCGATCGCGCAGGCAGCGAGAAGCGCGATGAGGACAATATTGAGGCGGCGCATGTTTCGCTCAGTGCTTCAGCATTTCTCAGCCGCACGCAACACCGCTGAGCGGGCGCGCGGGTTAGCAGCGACTTCGGCGTCGCCTGCGAGCCAGCGACCGAGCGGGCGTAGCGTCCGCGCATGGTCAACCACCGCGCCAGTGACCGGATGGCGCGGCGCATCGCGCCCCGCCTGATGCGCGATGAAGCGCTTCACGATCCGGTCCTCAAGCGAATGAAAGCTGATCACCGCGAGCCGTCCCGCAGGCGCAAGGCGATCGCACGCTGCGGCGAGCCCGTGCGTGAGCTCATCAAGCTCCTGATTGATGAAAATCCGTAGAGCTTGAAAGGTCCGGGTGGCCGGGTCGCGTCCGGGGACCGTCGCGCCGCGCCGACTGCGCAGGACAGTCGCAACGAGCCGGGCAAGCTCGGTGGTCGTTGCGAGCGCGCCATCGCCGTCGCGGCGCACGCAAGCTGCAATCGCCTTTGCAATCGGAACAGCAAACCGTTCTTCCCCATACTCTGTCAGCACCTCTGCGATCGTCTGCTCACTCGCCTCGCCCAACCACTGCCGCACTGAAATTCCGCTGCTGGGGTCCATTCGCATGTCGAGCGGCCCCTCGGCGCGAAAGCTGAAACCGCGCGCGGCATCGTCGAGCTGCGGCGACGACACGCCGAGGTCGAGCAGCACACCATCGAGGAGCGGCACCGCCAGCTGATCGAGCACCGCTGCCAGCGTCGAGAACCGCGCCTGCGCGACCGAAAATCGCGGATCGGTCAGGGACTGCGCGGCCGTGACCGCCTGCGGATCGCGATCGAGCGCGATCAGCCGTCCCGCCGGGCCCAGCTGCGCCAGGATGGCGCGACTGTGCCCACCCCGACCGAAGGTGCAGTCGAGGTAGCAACCGTCGGGTCGAGGCGCAAGCGCCGCCAGCGTCTCGGCCAGCATGACCGGCTGGTGACCGCTCGGGGGAACCCCGTCTACGGCCTGCGCTGAATCGATCAATTCGCACCGGTCTAGAAGGAAAAATTGGATAGCGCATCGGGCAGCCCGGCTGCGATGGCCTGCTGGTCACGCTCGACCAGCGTGGGCGCATCCCAGACTTCGAAGTGGCTACCCATTCCGAGGAGCATCACGTCTTTGTCGAGCCGCGCCGCCTGGCGCAGCTCCGGCGCGATCAGGATCCGGCCGGTGGTGTCCATGTCGACATCGCAGGCGCTGCCAAGAAAAATCCGGGTCCAGGCGCGCGCGTTCATGGGAAGGGCTGCAATCCGCTCACGGTGCACCTCCCAGACCGGCCTGGGAAATAGCAGAAGGCAGCCGTCCGGCGAGCGGGTGAGCGTGAGCCGCCCCTCGCATTGAATGGCGAGCGCGTCGCGATGCCGGCTGGGAACGGTCATCCGTCCCTTTGCATCGAGCAATAGCGCTGAACTTCCCTGGAACATTCCTGGTCCACCTGCCCGCCGAAACTTGACCCGTCGCCGGGTCTAAATCCCATAAATAAACACTTTGCTGCACTTTTTCCCACTATACGCAATCTGGGGCGGCGCGGTCAAGGCGATCGGGAATTTCTTTTGTTGGGTCAAGGACTTAGCGCAGGCATCACAAGTAAGCCCGATCGAAATCATCCTTTAAATTAGCTACTTAGACGACCTTCCTCCAATTCACATGAAAAACAGCGCGGCGCGGGTCCAGCAGGCCTGCGGTGACGGACGGCCCGGCGAGCTCACCGGCGCGGGTCCCGGATGCGCTACCATGAGTTCGCGAACCAGACCGGGCGGTCGCTGGTCGGCATCTGCGCATGCCGGCTGGAGGAAGGTCCGGACTCCACAGGACAGGGTGCTGGCTAACGGCCAGGCGCCAGGGCGCCGCAAGGCGTTCTGGCGACGGAAAGTGGAACAGAAAGCACACCGCCCAAGCGCCACCGGGCAACCGGTGGCGACGGTAAGGTTGAAATGGCGAGGTAAGAGCTCACCGCAGCCCTGGCGACAGGGCTGGCACGCTAAACCCCACCCGGAGCAACATCAAATAGGCACACGCAGGGCCCCAGGGCCCGACGGGCGGTCCGCTCGAGTGTGCGGGTAGATGGCTAGAGCGCGTGGGTAACCGCGCGCCCAGAGGAATGATCGCCAGCCGGCTTGCCGGCGCACAGAATCCGGCCTACAGGTCTGGTTCGCACACTTCGCTCCGCCCCCCGCCCTTCAGGCGGGAGGGTAGTCGGCTGCATGGGCCCGCACGATCGCTTCGAAATCGCGGTCGACCACAAACCCCATGGCCTGTGCACGCGCCGTGTTGAACCGATCAGGCCAGGTGCGAACCAGGCGCATGATGGCCGGATCATGCGCCTCACGCACCCGTGCGCGAGCCGCCGCCCCACCCACTTTTTCGAGCGCGGCGAGCGCCTCGCCCATGCTCGCGCTCAGTCCGGGCAGGTTAAGCGACCGGTTCCATCCCCATGCCGAGGACGGTGACGATGCCGCGTGCAGCAGATTGGCGACGGCACTGCGGGGCGACGAGATCCACATCCGGGTATCGACCGGCACAGGCAGCACAGCCTCACGGCCGGCAAGCGGCTCGCGGATGATGTTCGATGCAAAACCCGACGCCGCACCGTTGGGCTTGCCCGGGCGTACCACCACCGTGGGAATACGCACGCTTCGGCCGTCGATGAACCCCTTCCGGGTGTAGTCATGAACCAGCCACTCGCCGATCAGCTTCTGCACGCCGTACGACCCCTGCGGCGTGGGGGCCACAGCGTCATCGACGACCGCGGGCAGATCGCCGCCAAACACCGCCACCGAGCTTGAGAAGACCACACGCGGACACGATCCGGCGCGCCGGCAGGCTTCAAGCATCGCCCGAGTACCATCGACATTGACCCGCATCCCAAGATCGAAATCGGCCTCAGCGGTACCGCTCACCACAGCCGCCAGATGGATCACCGCGCCGGTCTCCGCGTTGATAAGCGATGACACTGTGCCCGGGTCGGCGATATCGCCCGCCACGTTGCGCACGCGTGCATCGTCGAGGCGGCCCTCGATCTGATCAAAGCAGGTGATGCGGGTAATGGGCCGTGCGGCGCCATCGTCAGACACGGCCAGCTCGCCGCGGGCCAGTAGTGCACGGATCAGCTGCTGGCCAAGAAAGCCTGCGCCGCCGGTAATCAGCAGATTCATCGTTGCCGTCCTGTTCGAAAGACCTGCGGATCATTGTAGAACGCCGGATCATGATTGGCGGGTGACCAGCCCGGAATGCCCATGAGGGGGAGCGGCGTGAGCGACTGTAGCGCTGCCGGGCAGAGCACGCGCGCGGCGAGCGCATCGATCGCATCGGGTGCAGTGGCGGGCGAAGCGTGCACTACCAGCGCCTGAGCGCAGATCGATTTATAAGGCGCGCAAAGTTTCTCGATCAGCGCGTGGCCCGTGATCACAACGCGGATACGATCACCCCAGTCGTCACGACGGTCGAGGAACAGCCCCGACCAGTTGAACTGGCGCAACAGCTCGGCTAACGCCGCATCAGCAGTGAGCACCAACGCGCCGCTCTCGTCAAAAAGGGTGGCGCGATCGCGCAACCCGCCACGCCGCCCCGATCCGTTGCCTGCCTGCAGCGCTTCGACATGGAGCGCATTGAGGCGCGCCTTCAGTCGCGGAAAACCGAGCCACGCGAGCGCATTGGCGAAATCATGCCGGCCGCCCCGGCCCGTCGTGCGCGTGGGCACCTGGCCTTGGTCAAAGATGATCGTCTCGTATCCCAGGCCAGGCTCGGCAAGCGCTGGCGCGGGCACGAAGCGGAGGGGTTGACCCGATCCGGAGCGACAGTCACGCGCCGCGGCAAAAGCGTTGGCCCGCTCAATGTGAAGCTCACCGGCTGCGGGCCAGCCCAGGGCCTGCGCCCAGGGCTGCCAGCCCGCGAGCCAGGGCGGGACGCCCCCCTCAGGCTGCAAGCCGCCAGCCCAGCGTCTCGCCACCCGCAAGCGGCACGATGGACTCGGTGCCGAAGGGCAGGCGCTCGGGAATTTGCCAGGACTCGCGAGCGAGCACGACCTTTGTCAGGTTACGCGGCAGACGATAGAAATCGGGCCCATGGAAGCTCGCGAAGGCCTCCAGCCGGTGCAATGCGCCCGCGCGCTCAAAGGCGGTGGCGTAGAGCTCCAGCGCATGCGGCGCCGTGTAGCAACCGGCGCACGCCGCAGCATGTTCCTTCAGCCGTGCCGCGTGCGGCGCGCTGTCGGTGCCGAGAAAGAACTTCGGACTTCCTGAGGTGGCGGCCACCACCAGCGCCTCGCGATGAAGCTCCCGTTTGAGCACCGGCAGACAATACCAATGCGGGCGTAAGCCCCCCGTGAAGATGGCATTCCGGTTCCAGAGCAGGTGATGCGCCGTGATGGTGGCTGCGATCGGCCCAGCGGCCTCGGTGACATACTGCGCGGCCTCGCGCGTGGTGATGTGCTCGAGCACTACCCGCAGGTCTGGAAAGCGCCGGCGAAGCGGCTCGAGCACGGTGTCGATGAACACCGCCTCGCGATCAAACACGTCAACCTCCGGGTCGGTGACTTCGCCGTGCACCAGAAGAGGCATGCCGCAGGCCTGCATCGCTTCCAGCGCGGCGTGGGTGTGCGCGAGATCGGTCACCCCGGCATCCGAATGGGTGGTGGCACCAGCCGGATACAGCTTGACCGCATGCACCACACCGCTCTGCGCCGCCCGCCGGATCTCGTCGGGGGGGGTGCGATCGGTGAGATAAAGCGTCATGAGCGGCGTGAAATCGGCGCCCTCCGGTAGCGCCGCCATGATGCGGGCCCGATAGGCGAGCGCCTCGTCGAGCGTGGTGACCGGCGGCTTGAGGTTGGGCATGACGATGGCCCGCGCGAACTGGCGCGCGCTCGCGCCCACGACAGCGGCTAGCGCCTCGCCATCTCGAAGATGCAGATGCCAGTCATCGGGCCGGGTGAGGGTGAGGGTGTTGTCGGCGGAACTCAAGCGGGTCTCCAGAAGGGTCACGAGAAGCGTCTGAGGCGAGCAGCACCACCCGATAGTCATTCACGTTGGTGAGCGTGGGGCCGGTCATCACGAGATCGCCCAGCCGCGCAAAAAATTCGTAGGCATTATTGTCTTCGAGCATGCCCCGCGGATCCAGACCGAGCGCGCGCGCACGCGACAAGCTGTCGGGGCCAAGCCTCGCCCCGGCGTTATCTTCCACACCGTCGATGCCATCGGTGTCGGCAGCCAGCGCCCAAAGTCGATCGATACCGACACTCGCCTGAGCCAGCGCGAGCAGAAACTCGCTACAGCGCCCGCCGCGTCCCCGGCCTCGAACCGTGACCGTGCATTCGCCGCCAGAAATGAGCGCGACCGGTCGCTGGAAGGGCGCCTGGTGAACCGCGATTTCGCGCGCAATCGCCGCCATCACCTGGGCCACATCCCGCGCCTCGCCGGTGATCGTATCGCCAAGAATGACCGGCTGGATTCCCGCCCCGCGAAACACCTCGGCAGCGGCCTCCAGACTGCGATGGGCGCTCGCGATCAGCCGATTCTCGACCCGTGAAAATAGCGGATTGCCCGGCTTGGGGGTTTCAGCGACGCCCCCATCAATGCCCCGCTCAAGAAAGCCGGCGACCGAGGCGGGCACGTCCACCCCCCACTGCGAAAGCAGCGCACGCGCATCGCCATAGGTGCTCGGATCGGGCGCACACGGGCCACTCGCGATGGCCGACAGATCGTCACCCGCCACGTCGGAAATCACCAGCGCGAGCACCTGCGCCGGGGTGGCCTGCGCAAGCCGCCCGCCCTGGATCTGGGACAGATGTTTGCGAACCACATTGATGTCCTGGATGGGCGCCCCGCTTGCGAGGAGCTGGCGGGTGACCGACCGGAGGTCGGCCATCGGCACTTCCGCCACTGGCAGGCTGAGCAGGCTTGACCCGCCGCCTGAGACCAAAACCAGCAGCAGATCATTTTCGCTGAGCGACTGCGCCGCCTGGAGAATCTGCCGCGCAGCCGCCTCGCCCGCCTCGTCAGGAACCGGATGGCCAGCCTCCACGACGCGGACCCGCTCGCAGGCCGCGCCGTGCCCATAACGCGTCACCACCACGCCCGACAACGGACAGTCAGCCGGCCAGTGCGCTTCGACCGCGCGCGCCATGCTGGCGGCGGCTTTTCCAGCACCCACCACCAGCGTGCGGCCAAAGCGCCGGAGTTGCTGCGGGTCAGGCAGGTGCGCGGGTAGCACCTTTGAAGGATCGGCGGCTGCGACCGCCGCGGCAAAGCTCGCGGCGAGCAGCCCCGAAGGATCGGCCGCGCTCAATCCGCGTAGATGCCGGCCTGTTTGATCAGCGGCGCCCATTTGGTGATCTCGGCGGCCAGGTGCGCGCGAAGCGCCTCGGGCGCGGCCTTGGCCTCAGCCACAGGCTCGGTGCCAAGCTCAGCGAAGCGCTTGACGATAGCCGGATCCTTGAGCGCCTGTCTGAGCCCGGCGACCAGGCGGTCGACCACTGCCTTGGGCGTCCCCTTGGGCGCATAGAGGCCGTGCCAGACCGAGACGTCAAAGTCTTTGAGGCCGCTCTCGGCAAGCGTGGGCAGCTCGGGCAGGATGGAAAGCCGCGTGGGCGAGGTTACGGCCAGCGCGCGCACCTTGCCAGCCTTGATCTGCGGCACCGTGTTGGTGGTCTGGTCGCACAGCATATCGACCTGGCCGCCCAGCAGATCGGCGAGCGCGGGCGCCGTACCCTTGTAAGGCACGGTGGTGAGATCGGTGGCGATTGCGCTCATGAACAGGAGACCGCAAAGATGTGAAGCCGACCCGATGCCCGCGTTCGCAAGGCTCACCTTGGCCGCGTTCTGTTTGAGGTAGGGCATCAGCTCCTTCACGTCTTTCACCGGCAGCGCGGTTTTGACGAGAAGCGTCATCGCAACTTCATTGATCAGCCCCACGTACTCGAAATCTTTGAGGGGGTCGAACGCAAGCTTGCGATAGAGCGTGGGGGCAGTGGCCATGCCAATGTGATGCACCAGCAGGGTGTAGCCATCCGGGGCGGCACGCGCGACCTTGGCAACGCCAATGGTGCCACCTGCGCCGGCGGCGTTGTCGACCACGAAATTGGCGCCCTGGACCGAGCGGCCCATGGCATCAGCCATGCTGCGCGCCACGATGTCAGTGGGGCCGCCGGCTGCAAACGGCACGACGATGGTAACCGGGCGCGTGGGGTACTGCTGGGCCAGCGCGGGCCCGCTCGCCAGGGTCAGCGTTGCAGCCGCCCCGAGGGAGACGAAAAACTCACGAACCATTTGAAACTCCTTGATCGAAATCACCCCGAGTATGCCAAAGCCTTGCTCGCGGACAAGCGTGGTACGGAAACGGGCGCCGGCGAACCTTACGCCCGATCAAGCGCGGCGGCGCCGCCCCACCGGTGAGGGCGGCCCCTCTGATCAGCCCCGAAGGGCCGCTTCGATCGCGCGGCCCACGTCTACGGTGCCGGCGGTGCCGCCCATGTCGGGCGTACGAGGCCCGCCCGCGGTGACGGTTTCAATCGCACGCACAATCGCATCATGCGCCGCCGAGTAGCCCAGGTGATCGAGCATCATCGCGCCGCACCAGATCTGGCCAATCGGATTGGCGACGCCCCGCCCGGCGATGTCGGGCGCCGACCCGTGAACCGGCTCGAACAAGGACGGGAATTTACGCTCGGGATTGATGTTGCCCGACGGCGCAATCGCGATGGTGCCGGTGCAGGCAGGCCCCAGATCAGACAGGATGTCGCCAAACAGATTGCTCGCAACAACCACGTCGAACCAGTGGGGATTGCGGACGAAATGCGCGGTGAGAATGTCGATGTGGAATTTGTCGAGCGCGACATCGGGGTAGGCGGCGCTCATTTCCGTCACCCGCTCGTCCCAATAAGGCATCGAGATGAAAATACCGTTCGATTTGGTGGCTGATGTGAGCTTGCGGCGCGGTCGGCGGCGGGCCAGTTCGAACGCGTAGCGCAACACCCGGTCGACGCCGGTTCGGGTAAACACCGACTCCTGCAACACGAATTCCCGATCGGTGCCCGCGAACATCTTGCCGCCCACGGACGAGTACTCGCCTTCGGTGTTTTCGCGAACCACGTAAAAATCGATGTCGCCGGGCTTGCGGTCAGCAAGCGGGCACGGCACACCGCGCATCAGACGGACCGGCCGAAGGTTGATGTACTGGTCGAATTCGCGCCGCATCAGAAGGAGCGATCCCCAGAGAGAGATATGGTCGGGCACGGTTGCGGGCCAGCCCACTGCGCCGTAGAAGATCGCATCATGTCCGCCGATCTTCTCTTTCCAGTCGGCCGGCATCATCTGTCCATGTCTGGCGTAGTAGTCGCAACTCGCGAAATCGAAGTGATCGAATCGCAGATCAATGCCAAATTGCCGGGCTGCGGCGTCAAGCACGCGCAAGCCCTCCGGAACAACTTCCTTGCCGATCCCGTCACCGGGGAGCACTGCGATGCGATGGGTAGTCATCTTGGGGGTTCCATGAGGCGGTTCAGAAAGTTCGCCATCGTACCCGCCCGGGCGGGCGAGCGCCTGCTGCCCGGGCCCGCCTTTTCCCCCTGATCTGGGCAGGGCTGGCGAAGCGCCGTAAACTCTGCTCCCGGTGCTTATCCGACTGTCATCAAGGAGACCCTTCATGTTTCGAACCCTGGCGAAAACCCTCGCCCTAGTGGCCGCGCTCGCGGCGCCCACCGTGGCGCTGGCTGGTCCCACCGTCGATGCGATCAAACAGCGCGGCGCGCTGCGCTGTGGCGTCAATACCGGACTCCTGGGCTTTTCCGCGCCTGATAGCGCCGGCCGCTGGAACGGTATCGATGCCGATTTCTGCCGTGCGGTGGCCACCGCCATCCTGGGTGACCCCACCAAGGTTCAATACGTTCCCACCAACGCGCAGACTCGCTTTACGGCGCTCCAGTCGGGGGAAATCGACCTGCTGTCGCGCAACACCACCTGGACCTCCTCGCGCGACGCCACCCTGGGCTCGGTATTTGCCGGCACGCTGTTCTATGATGGCCAGGGCTTCATGGTGAAGAAATCAAGCGGCGTCACCAAGGCAACCGACCTGAACGGCGCAACCGTCTGCGTCCAGCCCGGCACCACCACCGAGCTCAACCTCAATGATTATTTCCGCACCAAGAAAATGACGTTCAAGCCGGTGGTGATCGCCGAGCTGAACCAGATTGAGCAGGCCTTCTTTGCAGGCCGCTGCGATGTTTACACCACCGACATCTCGGGCCTGGCTGCCACCCGCCTGAAAGCCCCCAAGCCCGACGATTACCTCATCCTGCCCGAGGCGATCTCCAAAGAGCCGCTCGGCCCGATGATCCGCCGCGGTGACTGGGAGCTCCTCACGATCGTAAAGTGGACACTCTTCGGGCTCATCGAAGCCGAGGAATATGGCGTCACCTCCGCCAACGTTGATAAGCTGCGCGGCGAGTCCAAGGATCCCCCGATTCAGCGCCTGCTCGGCACCACCGGCGACGCTGGCAAAGGCATGGGAATCGACAACGACTGGCTGGTGAAGGTCATCAAGGCGGTCGGCAACTATGGCGAGATGTACAGCCGTAACATC
>JALREG010000176.1 GCA_023253905.1 Burkholderiaceae bacterium | reverse complement strand
CGGCGCGAACCGAGAACGCGATCTATTTTCATGCGACCGGCAACGATCATCATGTGCTGTCGGTGCATCGAGCCGCGACGGGCGCAGCGCGAATCCGCAACGTCACGCTGCGGGCGCGCGATCAGGCGGCGCTTGCCAAGGTGGCGCAGTCCACCCTCAGCGCGGGCGGCCGTATGCTGTCCGCTGCGTCGCCGGTCGATGAGCCGGGCGGAGGGGTGGCGGTGACAGTCGTCGATCCGCACGGACGCGTCTTCCGCGTGATCCACGGCGATGAACGGCGGGCCGCCGATACGCCCGAGCACGACCGACCGATTCGGCTCGCACACGCGGTGCTGAACAGCCACGACTGCGAGGCCAGTCGGATGTTTCTCGAACAGGCGCTGGATTTTTCCCTCTCGGATCGCACCCGCATCATGGCCTTCATGCGGTGTAACAGCGACCACCACAGCATCGCCTTCGGCGATACCGACAACGATGCGCTCAATCATGTTGCCTTCCTGATGCCGGATGTCGATTCAGTGATGCGGGGCGGAGGAAGAATGCGCGACGCGGGGTTTCCAATTGAGTGGGGACCGGGCCGGCACGGCCCCGGCAACAACGCGTTCAACTACTTCATTGGCCCGTTCGATATCGTCGTTGAATACACCGCTGATGTGCAGCAGATCGACGACAGCTACCAGGCAGGCGGCCCCGCCGACTGGAAGTGGCCACCCGGTCGGGTCGACCAGTGGGGAATTTCGGCTCCGCCCAGCGATCGGCTCAAGGCCGCGCAGCGTGCCGTTTCTTTTGTCGGCGTCTGACAGGCCGGTCAAGACGATGTCCCGCGTGGATGTGGCGGTCGTAGGCTTTGGCCCCTCAGGTGCGGTGGCAGCTGGGCTCCTGGCTGCGGAGGGCTTGTCGGTGCATGTGTGCGATCGGCTGACCGAGGTATATGACAAGCCGCGCGCCATTTCCCTTGACCATGAGATCCTGCGTCTCTTTCAGCAGATGGGGATACTCGACCGGGTTGAGCCTTACACCGAACCCTTTACTGATTCGGTCTGGCATGGCGTGAGCGACCAACCGATCCGTCGAATGTCAACGGTGCCGCCTCCGTATCCGCTCGCGCATTCGCCGTCCATCGTGTTTACGCAGCCTCCGGTCGAGAAGGTGCTGCGAGCCCACGCGCAATCATTTTCTGGCGTTGTGGTCGATGTGGGCACCGAATTGATCGGACTCGCCCAGCAGGCAGATTCTGTCCAACTTCGACTCTGCCACCTCGCCTCGGGTCAGGAACGTTCGATTGACGCCCGCTGGGTGATCGGCTGCGATGGAGCCTCCAGCACGGTCCGCGCCCTGAGCGGCCTTCCTCTGAACGATCTGTCGTTCGATGAACGCTGGCTGGTGGTGGATTGCCTGGTGGGAGATGAAGCCCTCGCGCGGTTGCCGCAGACCAGCGCGCAGTATTGCCGCCCGGAGCGACCGGTCACCTACCTCATCTGCCCGGGCCGACATCGACGCTGGGAAATCGCGATCAACCCCGAAGAGGACCCGCAGCAGGTGGCTACGCCCGAGGGCACCTGGGCGCTGCTCGCGCCCTGGCTCGCGCCGCATGAAGCAACGCTCTGGCGACAGGCGGCTTATCGGTTTCACGCGCTGGTGGCCGAGCGCTGGCGTGATGGCCGGGTATTTCTTGCGGGCGATGCTGCGCATCAGCAACCGCCTTTTCTCGGGCAGGGGATGTGTCAGGGCTTACGCGATGTCAGCAATCTCTGCTGGAAACTGGGCGCGGTGCTGCGGGGTGAGGCGCCCGAACAGCTCCTTGATACCTACGGTCAGGAGCGCCGCGGGCATGTCACTGCGCTCACCACACGCATCAAACATATTGGTCAACTGATTGGAGAGCGCGATCGGTCGCGGGCGCGCGAGCGCGACGCGCGGTTGCTCGCTGAAGGCGGTGGCGCGGTGCGGCCGACCCCGCGACAGGACGTGCAGCCGGCGCTCTCGGACGGGCTGCTATCGTCCGACTTGCATGCGGCGCGCGGCACGATTTTTCCGCAGCCGTGGCTGATTGGATCAGAGGGTACGCAGGTGCGGATGGACGACGTACTGGGGTGTGGCTGGCGTCTGGTGCTGGCATCGGGTAGCGCGATACCAGCCGATCTGCCCGCCGAAGGCGCCGGGCTTCGGGTCGCGCGGCTGGGCGACGCGGAGCTGCTCGAAGCCGACGGCGTGCTTGCCGCCTGGTTCGCCCGTCACGCGGTCACCGCAGCAGTCATTCGACCCGACCACTATGTTTTCGGTGTGGCCCATGGCGCGACGCAGCTCGCTGATCTGCTTGACGAGCTGAATGCGTTGTTGAGTTCAACAATTTCCAGGAGAGCCTGACATGAGTCCCAAGCATCCCCTGCGGTCATTTTCTGAACCCGCCGTGACGAGGCGCGCACTGATCCGCGGCGCGGCGCTGCTGGGTGCGTGGCCGACGCTTGCCGCCTCGCAGTCCACCTGGCCTGATCGCCCGGTCCGTTTCATCCTGTCCCAGCCGGCGGGCTCTGGACCCGACAATGTAGCGCGTCTGTTATCGGAGCGGCTCGGCAAGGCGCTTGGCCAGCCGGTGGTGATCGAGAACAAGCCGGGCGGCGACAGCATCGTGGCGATCCAGGCCTTCCTCAGCGCCAACGACGATCACACCTTCCTGTTCGGCCCGTCCGGCAATTTCACCGTGCATCCGT
>JALREG010000295.1 GCA_023253905.1 Burkholderiaceae bacterium | reverse complement strand
TTTGATGCGCAATTCAGTTGCCTTAACTGGTCTTGCTCCAACCAAACCATTTGCAGCCAAATAACCTCGCTGTGCCTTGACGCGTTCGGTGACCGCTTCTTTCAATTCCGGCCAGGTTCGACCGGGGGCGATCTGGGCGATTGAGGAACCGGCGAAGCTGAGCGTGAGGGCGGCGGCGGTTGCGAGGCGGGTGAATCGTTTCATGGCGGTCCCGGTCGGTATGAGGCGCGGAGCCGCAGAATTACAGACTCGGGTCTCCGGCTCAAGGCTGAGATGGATTCTTCGGACCGTTCGCTGGGCGTTCGGGGCTGAAATCCTGTTCCGGGACCGCGGGCGCCGGCTTGAATTTCGCCCCGACGTGCCGCAGGCAGGGGCCTTTTAAGGCGGTCAGTCCCGCGAGCGAATACACTTTGCGCTTCTCCCACACTTCCCAGCACCTATTCCGATGCATGCATTCGAATACCGGCGCGCCGCCAGCCTGAGCGAGGCGGTACGCACTCTTTCCCAGGACAGCGAGGCGAGGCCGCTCGCGGGCGGCATGACGCTGATCCCGTCGCTCAAGCATCGGCTGAATCAGGTCTCGCAGCTGATCGATATCGGCGGGCTCGCCGATCTGCAGGGAATCGCGGTTCGGACCGATCACCTCTGGATCGGCGCCGCGACCCGCCATCAGCAGGTGGCTGATTCCGCAGACGTGGCGCGCGCTGTACCGGGCCTGGCCTGTCTGGCGGGCCTGATCGGTGACCCGCAGGTTCGCACCCGCGGCACGATAGGCGGGTCGGTGGCCAATAACGATCCGGCCGCCGATTATCCGGCTGCCGTCCTTGCGCTCGATGCGGTGGTGGTCACCGAGCGCCGGGAGCTGGCCGCAGCCGATTTCTTCCAGGGTTTTTTCATGACCGCGCTCGAGCCTGGCGAACTCATCACCGGTATCCGCTTCAAGCTGCCGCGGCGAAGCGCCTACGCAAAATTCAAGCATCCGGCCTCAGGCTATGCCATGGCGGGCGTGTTTGCGGCCGATCTGGGGGCGGCCGGTCTTCGGGTGACCGTGACCGGGGCCGGGGGTGGGGTGTTCCGCTGGACGGCCGCCGAGCAGGCCTGGGCGAGTGGCGCCACCGTGCCCACGCTTGACCACCCCGATCTGCTGGAAGACATCCATGCCCCTGCGCGGTACCGAGCGCATCTCGCCAAGGTGATGTGCGAACAGGCCTTGCGCGAACTCGCCTGAGCCCTTTCTGATTTTCCTGGAACCGGAATGAAGATCTCCATTGAAGTGAACGGCAAGGCTCAGAGCCTTGAAGTTGAAGGTCGCACCCTGCTGGTCGAGGTGCTGCGCGAACACCTCGGATTGACCGGCACTCACGTTGGCTGCGACACCAGTCAGTGTGGCTGCTGCACGGTCTTGGTCGACGGGCAGGGCGTGAAGTCCTGCACCATGCTGGCCGGGCAGGCCGACGGAAGTCGCATCACCACCATCGAGGGTCTGGGCGGGCAGTCGCTTCACCCGGTCCAGGTGGCGTTCACCGAGTGCCATGCGCTGCAGTGTGGCTTCTGCACCCCGGGCATGATCATGTCGGTCACGTCGCTTCTCTCGCGTCATCCCAATCCCACCGACGAACAGATCATTGAAGGACTTGCCGGTAATCTTTGCCGTTGCACGGGTTACGCAAACATCATCGCCGCGGTACGGCAGGCGGCGAGTGCCATGGCGGGGAGTGCTGCATGAGTGCCGTCCCCGCTTCGGAAACCAGATTGCCGGGCGTGCACTACGCCCGCCGAGAAGACCATCGCCTGATCACCGGCACGGGCGCGTTTACTGATGATCTTCGTCCCGATCAGATGCTGCACGGGCATGTGATTCGCTCGCCCCATGCGCGTGCCCGCATTGTGCGTGTCGATCTGTCGGCGGTGCGCGCGGCGCCGGGCGTTCGTTGGGTCATGACCTCCGATGAAGTGATCCAGGCGGGGGGAGGAAGCCTCCCCAACAGCTTCACGTTCCCGGGTCGAGGCGGCACGACCCAGCAGGTGGCCACCATGCCGGTGCTTGCGCTTGGGCAGGTGCTGTTCGTGGGCCAGCCGGTGGCCATGGTGGTGGCCGACACCGCCGCCCAGGCGCAGGACGCCGCCGAGCTCGCCGACATTGAGTACGAAGAGCTCGAACCCGTGGTCACCCCCGATCAGGCGCTTGCGCCGGGGGCCGCGCAACTACACCCCAATGTGCCGGGCAATCTGTCGCTGCACTTCGAGTCGGGCGACGAACAGGCCGTGACCGAAGCGTTGGCCCGTGCGCCGCTCAAGAGCCGGCATCGCGTCCACACCCAGCGACTGGTCGGCTTTCCGATGGAACCCCGCGCGGTCATTGCCTCGCACAATGCTGCCACCGGCATCACCCGATTGTTCACCCCGTCGCAGGGTGTGACCGGCATGCTCAAGTCGGTAGCGATCGCAAGTGGCGTGCCGGCCGAGAAAATCGAGGTGCTCACCTACGATGTGGGCGGCTCATTCGGATTGCGCTCCAACCCCTACAGCGAGCATGCGCTGGTGGTGCTGGCATCCCGGCACCTCGGCAGACCGGTGGGCTGGACCGGCACGCGGTCCGAAGTGATCGTGAGTGAGTACCAGGGTCGTGCGCTGACGCTGGACGGCTCGATTGCGCTGGACCGCGACGGCCGTATCCTTGCGATCCGCTTCGACGACATCATCGACCTGGGAGCCTTCAGTGCCGGCCCCAGCTCGCTGATCGGTGCGCGCAACCTGTCGGTGACGATGGGGGGCTCCTACCGCATTCCAGCGCTCTACATGAATTCGAAGCTGGTCTACACCAACGCGGTACCCATGGCCGCATACCGCGGCGCGGGCCGGCCGGATATTGCGTTTGCGATTGAAACGCTGCTGGATCACGCCGCCCACGAACACGGCTTCGACCCGGTCGCGTTGCGCCGGATCAACTTCATCCCGCCCGAGGCGTTTCCCTACAAGACCGCCAACGGCACGCTCTATGATCTGTGCGAATTTCATCGTACGCTCGACCGCGCACTGGAGCTGTCGGAGTGGTCGGGGTTCGAAGCGCGTCGCGAAGCGGCGGCCCGGCAGGGCAAGCTTCGGGGTATTGGTCTCGCCTGTTATCTCGAGGCCTCGGGTGCTGGTGCGGTTCCCGCCGATACCGTTCAGGGCGACTTCAACGAGCAGGGAGAGCTCACCATCTATGGTGTCACCGGTGCTTCCGGTCAGGGGCACGAAACCTCGTTTGCCACCATCGTTGAGCAGGAGCTCGGTCTGCCCGCCGAGCGCGTGCGTTATGCGGCCGGCCATCACGGACGGGCGCTCATGGGTAACGGCACGGGTGGCTCGCGTACGCTCTACGGTGCGGGCAGCGCCATTGTTGAGCTCTGCGCGCGCATTCGCGAGCAGGCGCAGGCGCTCTGGACCGAACTCGGCGGGGCACCTGGGTCTTCGCCCGATCTGGCCAGCTGGATCCCCCGGCTTGACGCCGCGCAACGCGCGCGGCTGTCCGCGGAGGGCAAGGCACAGTCGGGTTCCACCTTTCCGAACGGCACGCATGTGGCGGAAATTGAAATCGATCCGGCGACGGGTATCACCGACGTGGTCCGCTATGTGGCGGTCGACGACCT
>JALREG010000352.1 GCA_023253905.1 Burkholderiaceae bacterium | reverse complement strand
GCCTTCCATGATGGAGACGAATGCGGTGGCGCCGTCGGTCCGGGCCGGTGGCAGGTGATCGAATTTCTCGATTTCAGGAAAGCTGATGTCGACCTGTGAGCGGCCGGTCTGCGCGCGCGCCCGGAGCAACTGTGGCAGCCGATGCAGCGTCTGAGGCCCGAACACCACGTCGACAAACGGCACCCGGGCAACGATATTGGCGCCTTCCTGGCTCGCCACACAGCCGCCAACGCCCACCACCAGGCCGGGCCGTTCGAGTTTGAGCGCGCGCAACCGGCCCAGGTCGGAGAACACCTTTTCCTGGGCTTTTTCGCGGACCGAACAGGTGTTGAAGAGGACGATATCGGCCTCTTCGAGCCGATCGGTGAGGACGGCGCCTTCGCTTTCGGCCAGCACTTCAGCCATTTTGTCCGAGTCGTACTCGTTCATTTGACAGCCGAAGGTGCGGATGTGGAGTTTGCGTTTCATCTGTGGCATTTTACCGGCGGCTTGGGCCCTCGAGCCAAAACACCCCGCTAATTCGCCCGGAGTCGGTCAATGAAAGAAAGATTTCTGCAGGACAAGGTTGTGCTGGTCACCGGGGCTGGAGGCGGTATTGGCCGCGAGCTCGCGCTCGCCCTGGCAGCCGAAGGCGCCAGTGTGCTGGTCAATGATCTGGGTTCCAGCGTGGCGGGCGAAGGCCAGGATCGCTCGCGGGCCCAGGCTGTGGTGGACGAGATTCGGGCGGCCGGTGGCGAGGCGAGCGCCAATGGCGATAGCGTGGCCGACTGGGCTGCGGCGCATCGCATGGTTGAACAGGCGCTCGATACCTTCGGGCGGATCGACGCCGTTATCAACAATGCTGGCATTTTGCGTGACCGCTTCTTCCACAATATGAGTGCCGACGAATGGCGGACGGTGATTGATGTTCATCTGAACGGTACGTTTTATGTTTCGCGCGCGGCGGCTCCCCATTTCAAAGCTCAGCAGTCGGGCGCCTACATTCACATGACCTCCACGTCGGGCCTGATCGGCAATCTCGGCCAGGCTAATTATTCGGCGGCAAAGCTTGGCATCGTTGCGCTGTCCAAGTCGATCGCGCTGGACATGGCGAAGTTCGGCGTGCGATCAAACTGCATCTCCCCGTTTGCCTACAGCCGCATGATCGGGTCCATTCCCACCGATACGCCTGAGCAGCAGGCCCGGGTGGAGCGCTTGCAGCGCATGCAGACCCACCAGATTGCGCCGCTCGCGGTCTACCTTGCGAGCGAAGCCGCGCGCGAGGTGAGCGGACAGATCTTCGCGGTGCGGGCCAATGAAATTTTCCTGATCAGCCAGAACCGGCCGGTTCGTAGCCTGCATAGCGGCGAGGGCTGGACCGCGCAGAGCATCGCCGAGCGCGCGATGCCTGCGCTGCGGGCGTCTTTTTATCCGCTTGAACGCTCACCGGACGTGTTCAGCTGGGACCCGGTCTGACGGCGGTCATGCCCGGGCTCGGCCGCCCGGGTGGCGCTTACTGACAGCGATGCATGACCTGGCTGCCGTTACCGTAGAAATGGCGCAGCCATTTGGTGTCGTTGCCGAAGAAGGCAAGCAGATCTCGTTCGCCGCCCATCATTTGCGCGCCGACCCAGACAAGAATGCCATCGCTATCAACCTGATCGCGCTTGACGCGGAATTTTGACCCCCCATCAGGATCACCGCTTCGAAAAAGTTTCTGCTTCGGGTCGTAGCTCACCCAGTAGCTCTTGCCCTGGTGCTGACAGGTCATTCGCACTTCCTGCGCGGCAGCGCCCATCGGAAAAAGCGCAATCACCGCGGCCGCGAGCAGGCCAGGCCGCAACCCACCCCACACGCTAAGACGGGAAGCGGCAGGGCGTCGCATCACGGGCCACCGGTTACTTAGCTGCCATCGACGTATGGGCAAGATCCTGTCCCAGTCCAAGGAAAGTTTTGTTGCAAACCGTCGCGCCATTCTAATTCGGAGCGCACGGTGCGCGCGATGACCGCGTCGTTGTTGCGAAACAGTCTATGGTTGCCAAATCGCATAGTGCCCGCCGATACGCACCTCCAATGTTCACCGGTTGACCTGTCATAAGCTCTCGGCCCTGCGCATCGCTACAGTGCCGCGTCGTACTGCAACCGGACCACGCGCGACAGGTAATGGGATCCCCACCGCTCGACCCTCGCTTTACGCTGGATGGCGATAGCCCGGCCATCCGGTCGTTACTCAGAACCATCGACCGCGTTGCCGAGTCCGATGCACCCGTGCTGATCGTAGGTGAGACAGGGACCGGGAAGGAGCTCGTTGCCCGCGCTATTCATCAGCGTTCGCGCCGCGCTGCCGGGGCGTTGGTCGCGGTCAACTGTGGGGCGATCGCCCCGACACTCATCCAGTCCGAATTGTTCGGCCACGAGCGGTATGCCTTCACCGGCGCGGGGCAACGCAGGATTGGCAGCTTTGAAGCGGCGCATGGTGGGGCCCTCTTTCTCGATGAAATCGGTGAGCTACCGCTCGCGCTGCAACCGGCGCTGCTGCGCGTGCTGCAAGACCGGCTTGTCACGCGGCTCGGTGCAAGCACGCCGGTTCCGGTTGATTTCCGCCTGCTTGCCGCCACGCATGTCAATCTCGAGCAGGCGATCATTGACGGGCGATTCCGCGAGGATCTCTACTACCGGATCAACGTGCTCGTTCTTCAGGTGCCGCCTTTGCGAGACCGGGGAGACGACCTGCTGGTGCTCGCTGAGGGCTTCCTCAGACGCTTTGGCGCGGAGCGCCAGGGGCCGTCGGTCCGGGGCTTCACGCCTGACGCGGTGCTAGCCATGCGGCGGCATCGCTGGCCGGGCAATGTCCGCGAACTGATGAACTGCGTACAGCGCGCCGTGGTGCTCACCGAGGGTGCCAGGATTGATGCTGCTGCGCTGGGTCTCCAAAGAAGTCAGGCTGCGCAGCGCCCGCTGAATCTGGCCCAGGCGCGCGAGGCATTCGAGCGCGAGCTGGTCCGCGAGACCTTGCGCCTGCATGGACGACGAATCGCGCCTGCTGCCCGGCAACTGGGCGTTTCGCGCGTGACCCTTTACCGGATTGTTGCGCGTCTCAAGCTTGCCGCGGATTTGCCTCCCGAAGAGGCTGCGCGCCTGGTCGAGGCGGGCGGTGACTCCGGTCCGTCGGGTGATTCCGCCGCTGATCTTTCACCGGGACCGACAGCCGGCGCTGCCGGTGTATCGGATCCGAACCACGACCGTATCGGGTACTGAACACCAGACCTTTGCGCGCGGACAATCGGGTCAGCACGTTCTTCAACAAATCAAAGCCCTGCCGCGATGGCACAGGACTTGCCGATGGTTACCAGCCGGACGCATCGAGGGCCCCAGGCTCCGCCGATGACCGGCTTTTCTCAAACCAAACGTTTGGAGCAAGACCATGGCTTTCGACAAAACCTACATCCTCTCGGCGAGCAACAACATCTGGAAGGATGTAGTGGCTGGCGCGAGCTCGCGTGTCTACGCGGGGGGCGGCAATGATTCGATCTACGGCCGCGATGGCGATGATGAGCTCAATGGCGAAGACGGTGCCGATCGGTTATTCGGCGAAATCGGCTACGACACCCTCAATGGCGGGGTGGGTAACGACACATTGAGTGGCGGCGAGGACGATGACGTCTTGAACGGCGACGAGGGTGACGACAGTCTCGCGGGCGATCAGGGTGACGATTCTCTGGACGGTGGCGAAGGCAATGACGTGTTAGCCGGTGGTGACGGCGACGATGTGATGAGTGGTGGCGACGATGATGACACGCTCACCGGTGGTACCGGCGCGGACCAGCTCGCGGGCGACGCTGGCTCGGATCGGCTGTCAGGCGGCGGGGGCGCGGATACCGCCTCGGGCGGCGCCGGTGAAGACACGCTCAATGGCGATGCCGGTGATGATGTGTTGAACGGTGGCGGCGACGATGACACCCTCAACGGCGGGACGGGTAACGACACCCTCCGCGGCGACGATGGCAGTGACAGTCTGAACGGCGGTGACGGCGCGGATATGCTGGCCGGCGGTACTGGTAACGACACGCTGCTAGGCTCAACCGGTGACGACGAGCTCGATGGCGGTGATGGGGATGACAGTCTGGATGGTGGTGACGGAAACGACACCCTGATGGGCGGCAATGACAACGACGTCATGTATGGCGGTGCGGGTGACGATCTTCAGGATGGAGGCAAAGGCAATGATCTGGTGATCGACAACGGTGGCTATGACACGCTGTCTGGCGGCTCCGGGAACGACACGGTACGCGGCGGTGACGATGACGACATGCTCTACGGTGACGATGGCAATGATCGTCTGTGGGGTGAAAACGGCAACGACACTGCGGATGGCGGCACGGGGAACGATGTGCTGCAGGGTGGAGCTGGCAACGACATGCTGATGGGCGCCGATGGTGACGACACGCTGGTCGGTGGCGAAGGTGCCGATGATCTTGATGGCGGCGATAACGACGATTCACTGCGTGGCGATGGCGGCAACGACTCGCTCATGGGGGGGCTCGGTGACGATACTGCCGACGGTGGCTCGGGCAATGATTCGGTCGCTGGCGGCGAAGGTAACGACTGGCTGACGGGTGGATTGGGGCGAGACGGGCTCTACGGCGGAACCGAGGACGACACCCTTTACGGTGGTGCGCAGGATGACATGCTGTCGGGTGGAGATCAGCAGGATGAGCTCTACGGCGAGTCAGGCAAGGACACCCTCTGCGGCGGACTTGGCAATGACATGCTCGATGGCGGCAGCGACAACGACACGCTGACTGGCGGTGACCAGGACGACACAATGACCGGCGGGCTCGGCTCAGACAAGTTCGTCTTCACCGTGAGCACCGGGCAGGGCGAAGGAATGACCAGCTGGCTTGACTCGCTGGAGCTTTCGAGCACAGACGAGATCCTCGACCCGGAGTCGATCGACATCCTGCGCTTTGAGGTCGAAGATCCCGAAATCAATACCGTCGATGAGTTGGATGCCTACGTCTTTGTGATTGATGATGGCACTGACGTCATGATCTTTTTCAATCGCGATGGTGACGACAGCTGGACCGGTGACGCCGAGGACGCCATCATCCTGCGAGGCACCGGAATTGCCCCAGGTTCAGAAGGCATCTCGTCGCTCACCGAGCTTCTGAGTTCCATCAACATCGAAGTTGTCTGAGTCTCTACGCTAGCGATCCGGCGGTTTGGTCGGCCCGCACCGCAACGTCCGTAGCGGTGCGGGTCGACCCATCGTCGGGGCAGCCGGCCCCAGGTTCGGCGTCCACTTCTTAGGGGGTCGCCGACCCATGCCTTCCAGACCGCTTGAAACCTTAGTGTCGCGCCAATGGCCGGCGCTCTTCTCGGTAGGTGTCTTCAGTCTGTTCTTCAACGCACTGATGCTCACCCTGCCGATCTACATGCTGTCCATTTTTTCGCATGTTCTCACCAGCAAGAACGCCGACACGCTGTGGCTGCTCACGCTGGTGGCGCTGCTCGCGCTGCTTTTGCAAGCAGTGGTTGACGCGGTGCGCTCGCGACTGCTGGTCAGAATCGGATTGTCGGTCGAAGCGGCGATCGGGCCCAGGGTGGTGGAGTCGTTGGTTGAGCGTCATCGTGATCCCTCCTCGCCTGAGGCTCGTGCGATAGGCGATGCCGGTGAGCTTCGGCGGTTTGTAGCTGACACGCATCTCATGGCGCTGATCGATCTGCCGTTCGTGCCGCTCTATCTGATGGTCATCACCTGGCTGCATCCGATGCTGGGCGCGCTGGCTCTTGCCGGGGCCGTACTGCACCTGCTGATTGCTGCTGTGGGGGATGCCCTGCTCCGTCGCCCAATGCGCGAAGCCTCGGAGGCGCGCGAGCGCAGCCGGGTGTTGACCGAGGACATGATGCGTCACGGTGATCTGATTCGTTCGATGGGGATGGTTTCAGCGCTTGCGACGCGGCTGCGCCGGGCTGGGAATGAGTCTTTGCTCTGGTTTCAACGAAGCGCCGATCGCGGGTCTGGGCTCAGGTCTGTGGTGCGCGCGCTGCGTATTGGATTACAGATCGGGCTTTACTGCGTAGGTGCCTGGCTGTTCCTGAGTGATCAGGTAATGGTGGGCGCCATGGTTGCTGCGTCGGTGATGCTCGGGCGCGTGATGACGCCGATCGATTCTGCGATTCCAGCGTGGCGGGCGGCGGTCAAGGCGCGCGAAGCCGTCCGAAGACTCGACGCGCTGCTTCAGGATCCCGCTGTCGAGCCTGCCTTCGAACAGGCTGCTGAGTCGCCTGACCCGTCGCGATTCGAACTGCGTCGCGCTTCGGTGCGCGCACCCGGCACTGGCGCGGTATTGCTGAATCGGATCACGCTCGCTGCACGGCCCGGTGAACTGCTTGGGATTGTCGGCGCGAGCGGTTCGGGCAAATCCACGCTCGGCCGGCTGATCGCCGGCGCATGGCCGCCCGCGACCGGATCGCTGAGCCTTGAGGGTCGAAGCGCCGCGGAATGGCCCGCCCATCAACGCGGATCGATGGTGGGCTATTGCCCGCAGGAGCCGCAACTGCTGGCTGGGACGATTGAAGAGAACATCAACCGCTTTGATGGCGCTGGCAGTGGGCGTGAGCCGGTGCGTCGCGCGGCTCGAAGCGTAGGGCTCGATACGTCGGTATCGGCCCTGCCTGATTCGTATACGTCTTCGATCGGAAGCGCAGGGATGGTTTTACCTGCGGGGATGCGCCAGCAGGTAGCACTTGCGCGCGCGTTCTACGGTGACCCGGGGTTGCTGGTTCTCGATGAACCCGCCGCCTGGCTCGATCATGCCGGCCAGCAAGCCTTGCTCAGTTCAATCGATCAGGCGCGGGCGCGGGGCGCGGCGGTCGTCATGATCACGCATCAGCCCGCGCTGCTCAAAAACGCCAGCCGCATCGCCGTGATGAATAGTGGAACCGTCGAAATGGTCGGCCCCGCTGACAAGGTGATGGCATATCTGGCGGGCAAGCGGCAGTTACCGCCCGAGGTACCCTCCCAGGGCGTGGCGCCGGCGATGCGCGGGTTGTCTGGTTCGACGCTGCCGGCCGTACCGGCTGCAGTCGGAGCACTGTCATGACCCGCAGCAATGACGTGAACGTGCCTGCGCAGGCGCGGGGCAAACCCGGTAGCGATACGACAGCCGCGGCGCATCTGGACCGCGATCTGGCTCGAAGCAGTCGGCGTCTGATGTTGACCGGTTCACTGTCGCTCCTCTTCGGCGCTGGTGCGCTGGGATCATGGGCTGTATTGGCGCCCCTCACGACCGCAGCGCTTGCGAACGGGTATGTCAAGGTCGCCGGAGAGCGGAAGACGATTCAGCATCTTGAGGGTGGCATCGTGCGCGAAATTCTGGTGAAGGAGGGGCAGACGGTCAGCAAGGGGCAGGTACTGCTCAGGCTGGTCGATGTCACCCCTCGCGCCCGGCAGGCGCTCCTGATGGTGGAGCATGACGCGCTGCTTGCCGAGTTCGCGCGACTCGAGGCCGAGCGCGATAATCGACCGAGCCCGGTCTTTTCAGAGGCGCTCCTCGCGCGGCGGCACAATGATGCGGTGTCGCGCCTCATGGCCGGCGAACTGAATCTCTTCAACAGTCGCCGGGCCTCATTTGTTGGTCAGGTCGATGTGCTTGAGCAGCGCAAGCGTCAGGCGCGCGAAAAAATTGAAGGTCGGCTGTCTGAGATTGCCTCGACGCGTACCCAACTCGATTTCATTCTGGAAGAGCTGCGCGGGGCGGAGTCGCTCCTTGAGCAGGGCATGTATCTGCGAACGCGTTACTACGCGCTCAAGCGTGCCGAGGCAAATCTGGAGGGCACGATTGCGAGGTTGTCTGCCGATGTGGCGGAGGCGCAGGCGCAAATCGGCGAGACCGAACTGCGCATCATCGATTTACGTAACCAGCTCGGGCGTGAGGTGAACGATCGGCTGCAGGACATTCGTGCCAAGCTGCGTGATCTTGCCGAGCGGATCGATGCGTCGGCCGAGGTGCTTTCGCGAACTGAGGTTGTAGCCCCAGATGCAGGCACCGTGATCGGCCTTCAGGTTCACACCGCAGGCGGCGTGGTTGCGGCGGGCGAGCCGATCATGCAGATTGTTCCGACTGGTGACCGGCTCGTCGTCGAGGCTCAGGTTCAATTGCAGGACATCAACCGGATCTGGCCCGGCATGCCTGCCGAAGTTCGCTTTTCGGCGTTCAACAGCCGCGCCACCCCGGTTTTTACGGCGCGCGTGAGCCGTGTGTCGCCCGATCGTTTCGTGGACGCGGCCCGGCAGCGCGCGTATTTCGTGGCCCAGGTGGAAATTGATCGTCATCTCGCGGGCACGATTGAGTTACAGCCTGGCATGCCCGCCGAGGTCTATTTTGTCGAGGGTGAGCGAACGCCGCTTGACTATCTGCTGAAGCCGCTCCGTGAGCAGTTCCGGCGCGCGATGATCGAGCGCTAACCGCGCAGATCATCGTGGCTGGCCGGGCGTTTGATGGCCTGGCCAGCCAATTTCGTCAGAGAGGCGTGCTGTCCTGCCAGCACGCTACGGGTTCGCCGCAGTCAAATAAGCCGCCACCCCCTGAGCCACCGCCCGCGCCTCCGCCAGATCCGCCGCTGTCACCGCTGTCATCGGTGGACGTGGTGGAAACCTCGGCCGATGGAGCGCTTTCGCCCGCCACGGTGAGTGCTGTGACGATGTAGTAGTAGGTGATGCCGCCAATCGGCACTGAATCGGCCAGCGTGGTTTGCGTAGTCCCATCGATGAGGGTCGCCGCAGCCAGGTTGGCCGCGATGTCTGGCTGCACGGAGCGATAAATTCGGTATCTCAAAACGTCAGCAAGATTCGCCGGTATTGTCGGTGCTTGCCACGATAGCGTGATCGCACGGACGGTATCCGAACTCGCCTGTGCGGTCAGATCCCTCGGGGCCCCCGGGATGGGCACACGCGGGCTCGCTGACACCTGCTGGGACACGGGACCTTCGCCGCCCGCGCCCACGGCTGTCATCACATAGTAATAGGTCAATCCATTTTGAAGACCGGTGTGGACGAGCGGGTTGCTGATCGCCTCAATCCGTGACCCGTTCAACTTGCTGACGTTGGGTTGAACGGACCAGTAGATGCGGTATTGCTCGGCTTGCGGTACGGCCTGCCAGGACACCGTGTTGATTGAGTCCCCGGGCAGCGCGGTCACGCCCGTGGGTGCCGCGGGCGGCAGTAGCGCCGACACTTCGGCAGATGGCGCGCTTTCGCCTGCCGCATTCACTGCGGTCACGATGTAGTGATAGGGCTTGCCTGCTGGCAGCCCCTCGTGGAGAAAAGGCGACGAAGCTTCCCGGATCACCTTGGCCGTGGATGGCGTCACACCGCGTGACTCGGACCAGTAGACGACATAGCCGTCTGCACCGGCCGACGGGGTCCATCTGAGGATGATCGACGGGCTGTTGCCAGCGGTGGCAACCAGTCCGCTTACCGCGGCAGGCGGCGTCGCAACGGCGCCGGTACCCGCTTCGGAACCTGTGCCTCCGCCACCGCTCGACCCGCAGCCTGCGAGCGCGCCCAGCGCGAGCGTCGCGAGCGTGGTGCGCCAAGGAGCGCGCGAGGGGGAGGGGGCGGGCGGCACGCGCCCCTGGCGTGAGCCATTGAGCCCGCTTGATGTGGGATGCAGCATGGTCCTGAATCTCCTGGCTGAAGAGGCGTGATGAGCCTCGGCACGCGAGTGTTTCAGGGGGGTGTCGTGTCCTCGTTGACAGGCGGCAATATTGACCAGGTCACCGGGAATGGGCTTGATCTTGCCGAGCGGTCCGATTGACCAGCGGCAAGCGAAGACCGGTGCGCGCTGACGCGAGCACGCGGGCGGCGAACTTATGGAGGAAGCGGGAAGCTGCCCGGACGCCCGGGCGCGGATATTTGCCTACTGCCCGGGGAGCAGGCGCCCGAACGGTTGGCCGCGGCTGGTGCCCGAGGCAATGACGCACAGGTTGCCCTCGACGTTACAAACCTCGGCGTAGCGGCGCGCGAACTGCCGCTCGGTCTGTCCGACATGAGCCTCTGCCGCGATCTGCATCAATGGGATCAGCAGCGCGACGAGCGCGGCGAGCACGAGGATCAGATCGAGAATGATGCGGGGGTGCTTCATCAAGGGTGCAATGGCAGAGGGCTAAGCGTCGGAATCAATCGGGTTGGAAAGAACCGGAAAGTGATCGCGATGATAAAGCATGCGCAGCGCCGACCGCACTCAGGATACCGTTCGGGGAAGGCCTCGTCGCGCTCGGGCCGGGTTACGGTGTGCACTCGGCGATGGCCAGCGCAGTGACGCTCTGCGCGATGGCGCATGCCCGATCGAGATCAATGCTGGTTGGCCAGCGGTCTTCCGGCGCATGAAACCATGGATTACTGCCAATCAGTGACAGATAGCGGCCGCCCCGCTGCTCGATCTCATGAGCCTCGCCGCTAGCCTTACCGCCGGTGAGCGCGAGGATCGCATCGGCAGGATAGCCCTGGTTCTCAAGCAGCTCGCGCATCCGGTCAGCGAGTCCGTCGACATTGCTCCGCACGGTCAACGCAGGTGCGGTGGCTGTGCCGAGGTTGGCGCCCAGGTGAATGACCAGCGCTGACTCGTTCGCCAGTTTCGGTTCGATCGCAAAAGCGTGATGGGCACCGAGGTGTCCGAGTTCGTGTCCGCAGGTGGCCAGTCCGATGACCGCGCGGCGGCGAGCGGCTGAGGCTGCGAGCGCCTGCAATGACCGTAGCCAGGCAAAGACGCCGCCCGCGCGCTCGGCTGTGCTGGTCCACCAGGACGTGCGGGGGGTCAGCAGGAGCAAGGGTGGGCCTTCGCCTGCGAGCTGTACGCGCAGGTTGCGTGAATCGGCGACTTCATATCGGCCCGTGGCCGTGACCGTTACCTGCGCGGTGTGTTCGCTCAGCATGGCAACCGTCTGCGCGTCTCGTCCGGCGATCTGCAGGACCGGCGGCCCGAAGGGATGGTCGCTGTCGTGTGCATTGAGGGGGGCCAGACCACCGTCGCGCGTGGTGAGTGCAATCACGATGGCGCGGTGACGACTATCGGCGCGGGCGCGCGAAAAGGCGTTATCGGGGAGGCTTGCCATCGCGGGTTCCATGACGGAGAAGCCGATATCGGTGTCTGAGCCCAGCGGGCCGATGAGTCCTGTGACACCGTGCGGGTCGGTGAGTCCACCGTCAAACAAGGGTAAGCCTTCGATACGCGGTGTGCCGCGCGCATGAAGTGACGCCTCACCGGGTAAAAACCGCTTGAAGCTGACACGCTGGAAAGTCGTGTGCAGCGGTTGCGTGCCGCCAAGTTGCTCGGCGAGCCAGGTGGCTGATGCGAGGTCACCCGTTGAGCCTGCACGCCGCTCGCCAAAGCTGTCGTACTGGGCGAAGAAACCCGCCGCTGGGGCCGGATTGTTCATTCGGCGCGTACGCCGGAGAGCGCGATCAGATCCTTGAGACGCTTCAATTCAATCGCCCATTCTTCGCGATAGGCAGCCGGATTGCTGGAGAGGACAATGGAGCCGCCCTCGTCGGCGATGCGCTTACGCAGGTCGGCATCGCGTGTCATGACCTCGGAAAACGCGCCGGCGACTTTGTTGACGATGGCCGGAGAAAGTCCCGCGGGTCCCACCACCGAGGAACCGCTGATGACCACGGGTCCGCCCTTGAGGGTTTCTGCGAGCGTGGGGACATCGGGGAGGGCCGTCATTCTGACCGAGCCTGCCGACACCAGGATCCGGATCCGGCCGATCTGATGCCGCGGAAGCGCAATGTTGCTGATCGCAAACGCAAAATCGACCTCGCCCTGCTCCACGGCGAGCGTGGCCTGATTGGCGCCCTTGTAGGGAACGTGAATCCCCTCCACGCCGATCAGCTTCAGCATGGCGGCAGCAGCCATGTGAGCGGGCGTACCGATGCCGCCTGACCCATACCGCAGCGGCTGGTCGCGGGCCGCACGCGCCGCGGCAAATACATCCTCGATGGTTTTCCAGGGCCGGTCAGCGCGGACACCAAGTACGGCCGGGTGCTCGGCGAGCGTCACGATGGGGGTGAAGTCTTTCATCACGTCGTAGCCCGGATCCGCCTGCATGGCTGCGTGGGTGATGGCCGTGCCTCCTCCCCACATAAGCGCATAGCCGTCGGGCGCAGTGCGCGCCATGCGCTGCGCGGCAACCAGTCCACCCGCCCCGGGTCGGTTGTCGATCACGAATGAGCCGCCGAAGGGTACGGCCGCGCGCGAAGAAATGAGCCGAGCGAGCGTGTCAGACGACGATCCCGCTGCAAACGGCACCACCAGGCTCACCGGGCGCGATGGGTAGGCAGACGGCTGGGCCCGTACTGCCCAGGGAGAAAGCGCCAGCAGACCAAGCGAAAGCGATAGCTCGCGACGGTTCATCGAGGTTCCTCCATCTGTTGATCGCGCGATTGGATCACACGAGCGGATCAGTCGGTACGCACACGTATGAATGGCGGAACACGATCGCTCAGTTGGGTTGAAGCCCCGCGCGCTCGATCACCTGCTTCCATGACGCTGCCTCTCGCCGCATCTGCTCGGCAAACTCGGTAGGCGTATTACCCACCGCTGTCAGTCCCAGTTCCTGATACCGGGCGCGAACTGTGGAATCGGCAAGCGCTTCCTTCACCGCGTCGGCGATTTTGCGGATCAGCCCGGCATCGGTTCCCTGCGGTGCGGATAGTCCCCACCAGTTACCAGTGCGAAGCGCTGGCATCCCCTGCTCGGCGCTGGTCGCAATATCGGGCAGTGCTGAGAGGCGGCTTTCGCCCGCGACCGCAAGTGCTTTCAATCGGCCGGCCTTCACCATCGCAGCGACTGAACTGAACGCGGTGACATAGAGCTGGGTCTCGCCGTTGATCAGGCCCTGAACTGCGGGGGGGCTGCCCTTATAAGGAACGTGGACCATTTCAACGCCGGCCAGCTGGCGAAATAACTCGGCAGCCAGATGCGGTGGCGTGCCGATTCCGGGCGAACCGAACGCAAGCGGCGGCGAGGCTTTGGCGGCCAGCGCAGACAGGCTTCGCAGGTCGTTCGCCGCGAGCGATTCGGCAACCACCACCACAGATGGCGCGTTGCTCACCATGGTGATCGGCATCAGATCGCTCAACGGATCGAACCGCATGCCGCGGATCAGGTGCTGGTTGGTCACGTAGTTATTGGTAGCACCAAGCAGGAGTGTGTGTCCGTCGGGCCGCGCCCTGACCACTTCCTCCGCGCCAATATTGCCCGACGCGCCGCTTTTATTGTCGATCAGGAAACGTGCGCCCAGGCGCGACTCGAGTATCGGTTGGATCTGCCGAAATGTGATGTCGCCGGTGTTGCCTGGCGCATAGGGAACCACCACGCGGATAGCGCGATTCGGCCAGGCACCCGTGTCCTGCGCGTGGCTTGCGACAGGCAGCAGGGCTGCGGTGATGCTCAGTGCGAGGGCATGAATCCGGTTCAGGTGCATCAGGGGCTCCACGGGTGTTAAAGGTCAGAATGAATCAACCGGCCGCCAACGATCACGCAGCGCGCGCGGATCTCAGGCAGTCGTTCAACGGGACAGTCAAGCGGGTTCGCATCCAAAACGGCCAGATCGGCGAGCATCCCCGGCGCGATCTGTCCGCGCACGGATTCATCTCCCGTGAGCCATGCGCCGTTGCGGGTATTGAGCCTGAGTGCCTCCATCCGGCTGATTCGTTGACCGCGTCCGATGATACGGCCGCTCCGCGTTTGACGAGCGCAGACGTGCCAGATCGGACCGAATAACGATGGCGGCAGATTGTCGCTTCCGGGTACGACCAGCACCCCGCGATCGATCAGCGTACGCATCGGCACAATATCGTCTTCGGGGTATTTGGCAGCAAGCCGGTCGCCATCCTTGTAGATGTGGCGGTTGGTGTGCGTGGTGAGTGCCAGACCGAGATCGCAGATCTGCGCGATCTGGTTGCGATCGAGCGCCGGCTGGTGTCCAAGCGTCCATCGCAGATCATGGATTGGGTGATGGCGATTGGCCTCCTCAAAGAGCGGCAACAGTGTGGGCCAGATGCCCGCGATCCGAACCCGGCTCGCAGCCGCCTCGATCAGGAGCGCGGCGAGCGCCTCACGTGGTAGCGCCGCACCGGCTTGAAATCCCGCCCATCCGGTGCACGGATGATTGCCCGCCCTCAGTTGGTTGTTGAGCGGATCGGTGTCGATCTCGGCATAGAGCCCCTGAACACGTAGCCAGTGGTCGCCCCAGCCGCGGCGCGCGAGCCAGCGCCCCCATTCAGATAGCAGCTGACGGGCATCGCCGCCTGCCTGAAGACCCCAGTTGGGGCTGAACGCGAGCGTTGCGCGCACACTGAGCGCCTGTTGCTCATGCAGCGTTTGCCAGGCTTTGATCACTTCGGTTGCAACCCCATGACCTTCGAAAACCGCAGTCGTGCCGTAGCGGTTGTAGGTCTCCATGCCGATACGCAGTGCCGCCGTTCGCTGGTGAGCGGTAAAGCCTGGCGCACAG
>JALREG010000348.1 GCA_023253905.1 Burkholderiaceae bacterium | reverse complement strand
CACCCTGCGCACACGCGGCCTGGTGATCGAATCGGGCGGACACACCGACACCGTTCACCTCGAGGTTGCCGACACCCCTTCGGCGGTCGCGAACGCTGCGCTTGTGCTGGTATGTGTCAAGTCGTCTGACACCCCCCAGGCCGCCCGCGCGCTGGCGCCCCATCTACGCACCGACGCGCTCGTCGTCAGCCTGCAGAACGGCGTCACCAATGGCGACGAACTACTGGCCGGTTTATCGCAACAGGTGGTCCCTGCCGCGGTGTATGTCGCAACCGTGCTGGCGGGTCCGGGTCATGTGCAACACCACGGGGGCGGCGCACTTGCGATCGGCTCACCCCGAGGCCGCCCGGTCAGCTCCGAGCGGATCGACGCGATCGTTCGCCTGTTCTCACCCGCAGGCATACCCGTCACCCCGAATGAAGACATTCGTGCCGTACTGTGGGGCAAGCTCGTGGTGAACTGCGTCTACAACGCGCTGTCGGCCATCACCCAGGATGACTACGGCACGCTGATCGCCTCCGATCCCATCCGCCAGGTGATGCGTGAGGTCATCGATGAAGCGATTGCCATCGCGCGCGCCCAGGGCATCGATCTGGGCGCGGATGTCCATGAGCGCGTGATGGGGGTGGCGGGCATGATGCCGCGCCAGCGTTCTTCCACCGCGCAAGACGTCGCACGCCGGCGAGCCACCGAGATCGACCATCTGAATGGTTATCTGGTACGAGAGGGTGATCGCCTGGGCATTGCCACGCCGGTGAATCGCACCCTGCACGCGCTGGTGCGAAAAATCGAAGACAGTTATCTGAAAACTACGGGCTGACGCCCGCCATCGCCTATTCGCCAGAGAGCCCCAACCGGTTCGGCTGACGCTTTTCGACCGAATATCGAACCATCGCTGCGACGCGATAAACGCCGTGCGCGAACTTGCCGTACGGCATCATCAGAAAAAACGCGAGCACAGCGCCCAGGTGCACGCACAGTGCAATCGGCATCACTGCCGTCGTGCGCAGCACCATCAGCAAGAGCCCGGTGGCGCCGGTTAGAAACAGCAGCGCAATAAAGCCACGGTCCATGCCGCCGTGCGAGGGCTCCAGGTGATCAGGGTGACGACGCTTCCGAAGTTGCCACAGCCCTACCGTACCCCACACCATCATCACGCCGCCGCTGATCCCCAATAGTTTCGGCAGGCTAAACCAGCCGTAGGGCGCGGGGATGTTGAGCGCGTAGTGCATCAGCGTGGCAACCGACGTGGCGGCCAGGCAGAGCATGAAGCCGTAGAACGTGAGGTGATGAAAGCGCTTCCGGTCGCGCGTCCAGGCGTCGTCTTCATTGTGACAACCCTCGCCATGCCCGCCGTCCAGATAGCGAAGCTTGAAGGAATCGTGAAGCGCCTCGGCGGTGGCCACCCCACTCGCCCCCGCCTTGCCGGTGGCAGGCTTGACCTCAGCCACGAACCGGGTGGCGCCGATGGCAAGCGCCACCACCGCCCAACCGAACACCGGCAAAAATAGCGACACCATCAATCCGTGCGGAAAAATCCGGTAAAAATCGCCGCGGGCGTCGCCAGACAGGAGCGATCCGTGCATTGCCACAGCCAGCAACAGGAAGAGGGCAAACCCACCTGCAAGCGCAAGTGCCACCGCGAGACCGTTACGCTGATAGAGCGCACCGAGCGATGCCGGCCAGGCGTAGTGGGCATACGTCTCACCTCGCACCCGGGCAAGCGCGCGCGGCAGGTTGACCGCGAATTCATGGGGCGGTGCGTATTGGCACGCGTGCAGACACGCGCCGCAGTTGTGACAGAGGTTGGCCAAGTAGTGCACATCGGCCCGGTGAAATTCGAGCCGCTTCGTCATGGCGGGAAAAACCGCGCAAAACCCCTCGCAATAACGGCAGGCATTGCAGATGATCATTTCGCGCGCCACTTCAGCCTCGGCCGCACTCATCGCGTCGGCCCCGGGCGGCCTCGCATGAGCGGCCGACGGGGCGCCCTCCGCCAACGACTGCGCCTCGCGGGTCAGGGCTTCAAACTGCTGCACGATCGCGCTCCTCGATGATTCTCAGGGTATCAGCGCCGTTTTGACCAAGCGCGGCCGCAGCCGCACGGGTGCCTGCGATGCGCCCGAAGGCAGTGCCGATGGTCATTCCCACGCCGGCGGTGTAACCCTTGCCAAGCACATTGCCCGACATGAGTTCGCCCGCTGCAAACAGGTTTGGACTTGCGCGACCGCCAAAGTGCACGGCAGTGCTCTCGTCGGTGCGAAACCCCAGATAGGTGAACGTAACACCCGGCCGGACCGCATAGGCATAAAAAGGCGGTACATCAATGGGCCGCGCCCAATGTGTCTTCGCAGGTGTCAACCCCTCGGTGACACAGTTATCGAGCACGGTGTGATCAAAGCGGCCGGGGCGACACGCGCGGTTGAAGTCCTCAATGGTCTGCACCATCTGGGCGGCATCGAGCCCGAGCTGACGAGCGAGTCCGTCGAGCGTGTCATCGCGCACTCCCGGAAACACCGGCGGCATGAAGCGGCCAATCGCCTTGGAGTCGATCACGCACCAGGCGATCTGTCCCGGCTGCAGTGCCACCAGCCGCCCCCAGATCGCATAGCGCTTGGGCCAGAAGTCTTCACCCTCGTCATAAAAGCGCTTGGCGAAACGGTTCACCACCACCCCGAGCGAGACCGCGTCAATACGCGTACAGATCCCGCCGTCATAAAGCGGAGCACGCGCGTCAATTGCCACCATGTGAGCCTGGGTAGGATCGCCGATCATGTCGGCGCCCTGGTCCCGGAGGTTGGCGATGATGGTGCCCATATTGAACCGCGTGCCGCGAATCAGAAAATTATCGGCGGGATGCTCGCCATAGTCATTCACCCCCCAGGCCTCGCGCAGCCACTCGCGGTTGGATTCAAAACCGCCGCAGGCAAGCACGCAGGCCTTGGCGGTGACCCGCTCTTCACGCGTGCTGCCGTCGCTCGCCTTATGACGCACGATGGCAGCGGCGAACCGGTCACCGTCGAGTTCGATGCCCACTGCCTCGGCGTTGTAGTCAATCTGCGCGCCGAGTGCTTCGGCACTCCGGAAATAGGCGTTGACCAGTGCTTTGCCACCGCCCATGAAAAACGCATTGGTCCGCGCGGTATGAAGCGCGCCCGAGAGCGAGGGCTGAAACCGGACACCATGACGCCGCATCCAGGGCCGGCAGGTTGAAGACGAACGAATCACCAATCGCGCCAGGTACTCGTTGGTGAGTCCGCCGGTGACGCGTAGCAGATCCTGCCAGAACTCTTCTTCCGAATAGGCGTCCACCAGCACGTCCTGTGGGGCGTCGTGCATGCAGCGCAGATTGCGTGTGTGCATGGAATTGCCGCCACGCCATTCGCGCGGCGCGGCCTCGAGCAGCCGCACGCTCGCGCCGGATTCAAGCGCCATCAATGCAGCGCAGAGCGCGGCGTTGCCGCCTCCGATCACCAGCACATCGGGCGAGGCGTTATCGGGCAGGGAGGTCACGAGATGAGCTTTCCGTGAGATGAAATAAGAATTGAATCGAAACAAGCAGCGCCATCAGTCGGCGCGAATATTGGCACGCCTGACGATATCACTCCAGATTTTCTGCTCGGCGCGAATGAAGGCGCCGAATTCGGCGGGTGGCCCGCCGCCAGCCATTGCATTGTCGTTGGCAAAGCGTTCAGCCACCGCCTGCGACTTGAGCGCCTTCAGCGATTCCTGTTGCAGGCGCTGGATGATGGCCTCAGGCGTGCCGGCTGGCACCAGCATGCCGTACCACTGCGAGGTCTCAAAGCCCGGGTACCCCATTTCAGCAACGGTGGGGACGTCGGGCAGTGCCGGAATCCGCTCAAGCGTACCCACTGCAATCGCTCGGAGCTTGCCGCTTCGAATGTGTTGAGCAAGCGCGGGCATGCCCGCCGAGGACGCCTCGGTACGGCCTGCGAGCAGGTCGACCAGCTGCGGTCCGGTGCCGCGATACGGGATATGTTCCATCCGCATGCCGGTCACGAGCTTGAGGTACTCCATTGCGAGGTGGCCGGCACTCGCATTGCCAGCCGAACCGTAATTGAGCTTACCCGGATGACGCTGAACATGGTCCACAAACTCACGAAAATTTTTCGCAGGGACGTCTGGATGAATCACAAACAGGTTAGGCACTTTGGCGAGCAGCGTAACGGGTGCGAAATCACGATTCACATCGTAGGGCTGACTCTTCAGCATCCAGGGATTGACCGCCAGCGTGCCCACGTGTCCGAGTACGAGGGTGTGGCCGTCAGGCGCAGCCTTGGCCACATCCGTCATCGCGGTCACACCCGCCCCGCCTGGCTTGTTTTCAACGTAGACGCTCTGCCCAAGCTGTCTGGTGAGTTCGGCCGCGACCGCTCGGGCAACGATTTCGCTGGTGCCCCCCGGTGCAAACGGCACCACGAACCGGATCGCCTGACGCGGCCAGTCCGCTGCGCCGCCCTGCGCGAGTGTGGGCGATGTCGCCCCAACCAGCGCGGCTGCCAGCAAAGCCCCGACCCATCCTAACCTGCCTGCCCTGGCCCCTTCGCGCATCAATGCCCCCTCTTGCGATCAGAACTGATAGCGCCGCAAGCCCCCGTCTACCGGGATCACGGTGCCCGAGATATACCCGGCAAGCGGCGAAGCGAGAAAGACCGCAAGCGCTGCGAGTTCTTCTGGCTCACCATATCGGCCCACCGGAATTTCGTTCTCGCTCTGCCATTTCCGATACTCAGGCGAGTAATTTCGAAAGATCTGCTCTGAGTGAATGCGACCCGGGGGAATGCAGTTCACCGTGATGCCGTTCTTGCCCACCATCCGCGACAAGCCCTTGGCCCAGCTGTGCACCGCGGCCTTGGCGCAAAAAGCGCCGTTGACATGATCGGGCTCGCTCTTACCGGTGATATTGATGATGCGCCCCCAGTTGCGGGCAATCATCTGATCGATGAGCGCATCCGCGAGCTGCCGGGGGCGGTCAAAATTCAGCGTCATCGCCTCGGTCCACTGAGCCTCGGTGACGTGCAGACTGGAAAACGAGCGAGACCCCCCCGCGTTGTTCACCAGAATGTCAACGCTGCCCAACGCCGCGACGGCGCGTGCCGCGAGCGACGAAGCTGCATCGGCGGCATACAGATCAGACTCAAGCACCACCGGCTCGGGCCCGCCCGCCGCAGTGATGGCGGCTGCGGTGTCACGCAGCTTGTCAACCCGACGGGCGCTAATTGCTACCCGCACCCCTTCAGCGGCCAGAGCCTTCGCGATGGCCGCGCCGATTCCAACGCTCGCGCCGGTAACCAGCGCAGTCTTGCCCTTCAGCTGCATGTCCATGGTTCGCTCCCGAAATGCCGCCCGGCACCCGGCGCGGCGACGCGGAACTGTAACGCTTTGCCAAAAAAGGCCAAAAAAGCCCGGCCGTAGAACACAGCCAACGGTCGGCGTGGTGTTATTGACGCTTATCTGAAAGGGTATCGACGAGTTGGAGGATGCAGCGATGTTGCTGGGGTTGAGATCGGTTGGCATGTCGAAGTTGATCGGGCTGCCAAAGAGTGCCAACTGCGTGGCTTGGCCCAGCGAGTCCACCAGGCTTGCCTCGCCGTTTGCGTACTTGACGTAGCGGGGGGCAAACGAGCTGTCCAGCGTGTGGGCGTAGGTGCTGCTGTTATAGGTGTACCGCTTGATGGCCCTCAGCAGTTTGGTGGCACTTTCGTAGCCAAAGCACAAATACCCATGCCCGGTGCTTGCACCAAGGCCCCAGTTGTTCCTGAAGACCAGTTTGTTTGCGGCCGACGCATCCACATCGATCGAATAATTCGAATTGAGGTGCGCGTCCAGGCGGAAGCAGGTGCTATCAGTGCTGTCTGCGACCGCGTGCAAGGTCCTCGATAGCCAATCCTTGTAGGTGGCTTCACCACTGACCGCACTGCCCAGTAGCGGATAGCTATTGACGCCCTGCGTGCCGGTCGACCAGAGAAGGGGCGTCGCTGTGGTGTCGCCGATCAAAAAACGCTTTGCGAAAAGTCGAAGCCGGCTTGCCATTCCTGCAATATAAGAAAATGGATTTCTTTACTTTTTTAGCAGGCTGTCCGCCTTGGATAAGCTACCCAAAATGGCTTTTTTTACGTTCGACACTTTATCCAGTTCAGATTGGAGATAAGCCATTCGTAACGCTAGGTTATCCTTAGCAGAATCCAGATTAAATTCAACCATCCATTTATCCATTGCAAAATCGGCGTAATTCAGCTCGCTAATCAAAGCCTCTACACTTTGTTTATAGGAAGCTACGGCCTTGGCTTGTTGAACAGGCAGCCCACTGAGCGAGTCCAATACTTGCTGTGCCTGCTTTTGTGCTCCACGGATCTT
>JALREG010000284.1 GCA_023253905.1 Burkholderiaceae bacterium | reverse complement strand
CTGCACCGCATCAAGGTCGATGCTGGTACGCGCATGGGTGAGCTTCGGCGTGGGCGCGATCTTCTTCACCCGCGCAAGGCCCACCATGGACAACAGCCGGATATAGAGCCAGCCGATATCGAACTCATACCACTTGTTGGACAGCCTGGCGGACGTGGGAAATGCGTGATGGTTGTTATGCAGTTCTTCGCCGCCGATCAGAATGCCCCAGGGCACGATGTTCGTGCTGGCATCGGGGCATTCGAAATTGCGGTAGCCCTGCGCGTGACCCAGACCATTGATGACACCGGCCGCGAGAACCGGGATCCAGAGCATCTGCACGCCAAACACCGACACCCCGATCACACCGAATAGAGCGACGTTGATCGCGAGCATCGAAAGAATGCCGCCAATCGGGAACCGCGTGTAGAGGTTGCGTTCAATCCAGTCATCGGGGGTGCCGTGACCATATTTCTCCAAGGTCTCGCGGTTGGCCGCTTCAGCCCGGTAGAGCTCCGCCCCTTCGAGCAGTACCTTGCGCAGACCAAAGCGAACCGGGCTGTGAGGATCTTCCGAGCCTTCGCACTTCGCATGATGCTTGCGATGGATGGAGGCCCATTCGCGCGTGAGCATGCCGGTGGTGAGCCAGAGCCAGAAACGGAAGAAGTGCGACACCACCGGGTGCAGATCAAGTGCTCGATGGGCCTGGCAGCGGTGCAGGTAAATGGTGACGCCCGCAATGGTGATGTGGGTAAAGAGCAGCGTGACGCCCACCACCTGCCAGCCGCTCAGGTTGAGCAGCCCTGCATCCATGAATTGCAATACGGAATCGATCAAAACAAACCCTCCTGCGTGGCGCCTGTCCCTCGCGGCTGGCGTGACGCCTGCTCAAACCGGAGGTTGGAAGGCAGGGCGTACCCTTGTCGGGAACAGGCTGAAGCGAGCTCGGCATTTTGTGAACTCACCCGCCAACTCTCGATTTTAGCTGCTTGGCAGAGTGTCTGCACCCTGTTTCGACTTGGGCCTGACTCGCCGCCAGCGAACGCCGAAGAATGCGTCGGTGCCGTGTCGATTTGGCAGGCACACGAGCGCCCGATCACGAAATGCATCCGCAGGCAGCACAGCGCCCGCGGCTGACAGCAAAGCGGCCGCGTCCTCGCGCTCGAATTCGGGATGCAAAGCCTCGAACCATTGCGCCTGCTCTTCGTTTTCCTCCGCGAGCAGGCTGCAAGTTGCGTAGACCAACACCCCGTCAGGCGCGACCAGTCGCGCTGCAGCCGATAAAATCGCGCGCTGTTCGTCGCGCAGGCGCAACAAATCATCCGGCCCAAAGCGCCATTTCAAATCAGGGTTACGGCGCAGGGTTCCGGTTCCTGTGCAGGGCGCATCCACCAGCACGGCGTGCGCGCGTGCCGCCAGCCGCTCGAGTTTGCGGTCGGTGAGGCTATCGATCGCAAACGGCTGCACATTGGTGGCGCCGCTGCGGGTGAGACGCGGCCGAAGGCGTTGCAGACGGGATATCGAGACATCGCAGGCAAACACCTGCCCGAGCGAGTTCATCATCGCAGCAAGCGCCAGGGTTTTCCCCCCCGCACCCGCACAGAGGTCGATGACCCGCTGCCCGCGCCGCGCGCCAACCAAAAGCGCGAGGAGCTGGCTGCCGGCATCCTGCACTTCAAATGCGCCGGCCGCGAACGCGGCGCTGCGCTCAAGCGCAGGGTGGCCCTCCACCTCGAGCGCGCCGGGGACCGCGTCGATAGCCCGGGCTCGAATGCCCTCGGCGCCTAACTGTTCGATTAATGCCTCGCGCCGAACCTTGAGCGCGTTGGCGCGCAACTGCAGCGGAGCCGGTTCGAGCAGCGAGCGGCCAATCGCACGCGCCTCCTCCGCCCCAAATCGCTCGCAGAGCGCTTCAAACAGCCAATCGGGGAGGCTGAGCGCTACCGCCGCCGGTAGGCTGTTGAGATCAGCCGCGCCGATTCGGCTGAGCCAGTCGGCGGCCGGACCGCTCGCGGTCTCGGGCGCGCCAGAACCAAGCGCTGCCGACGTGACTGCCGCGGTAACTGCCGGATCAACCGCCGATGCCGTTCGGGAACGCCAGGCACGCGATAGTCGGATCAGCCGGTCCTCGATTGCTCCGTCGCCCGCCTGCGCGAAGTGCGCATAGAGCCGGCGGTTGCGAAGCACATCGAACACAGTGTCAGCGAGGTTCGCGCGATCGCGACGACCGATCTCCGGATGATCGCGGAAAAACCGACGCAATACCGCATCAGCGGGCAGCCGCAGGGCCAGGGCCTCAGCAAGCGCCTGGCTGAGCAGATTGGACTCGCCGTCGCGCACCGGGCCACGCGAGCCCTGAGCGCGGCGCGGGCGACCCGAGCCGCCCGCCCTTGGCTTGCCTGCAGCCCCGAACGCCCTGGATGGTCCGAGCGATCGCGTCACGGTAGCCACAGGAGTTGCGACTCATCAGGCCCGGGCGCCTCGAGCGCGACCCGGAGCCCGTCGACCCGCAGCCGTCCGCCCAGATGCCAACCGACTGCAAGCGACAGGATGCGATGCTCGGCGGCGAGTACCCGGGCCGCGAGAGAACGCTCGTCGTCATGAGGTTGTACGGGTAGAGCCGCCTGCACCACGATCGGCCCGGCATCAAGTTCGGGAATGACGTAGTGAACGGTTGCGCCGTGAATCTGGGCGCCGCTTTCGAGCACGCGCCGATGGGTGTTCAGCCCCGGAAACACAGGAAGCAGCGACGGGTGAATGTTAAGCATCCGCGATTGATAACTCACCACCAGCTTCGCCGGCAGGATCTGCATGAAGCCCGCCAGCACCACCAGATCCGGGGTAAGCGCATCGAGCTGTTCGGCTAGCGCGTGATCGAACGCCGGCCGGGTGGCGAAATTGCGCCGCGCGACCACGATCGCCGGCACCCCCCGCGACTGCGCGATCTGGCAGGCGGGCGCTTCGGCGCGGTCGGAGACAACCGCCGTGATCCGGGCATTCCAGCCCCGCGCTGCGCAGGCATCAAGCAGCGCGACCATGTTGGTGCCGCGCCCGGACACCAGCACGACGATTTTTTTCATCCGGCCGATGATACCACCCGGCCTGCCCCCTTAAGGCCCGCCAAAATCTTATAATTCAAGGTTTTGCGTCACCTTTTCGAGCCCGCCCCATGGAGGTTTTCCGACGTCTGCCGCCGCCCGACCAGCGCCGCGCCTGTGCGCTCACCATCGGTAATTTCGTCGGCGTGCATCGCGGCCATCAGGCGGTGATAGCGACCCTGACCGCGCGCGCCCACGTCCGGGGGCTCGCCACCTGCGTGCTCACTTTCGAGCCGCACCCGCGGGAGTATTTCGCGAAACGCTCAGGCGACCCGTCGCGCGCGCCTGCTCACATCCAGACCACCCGCGACAAATTAAATGCGCTCGCCGAATGCGGCGTAGACCGGGTGTGCGTCGCCCCCTTCGATGCGCGCCTGGCCAACCTGTCGGCGCGTGATTTTTTCGAAAACATCATCGTCGATGGCCTGGATGCCCGGGATCTTCTGGTGGGCGATGATTTCCGCTTCGGCCATCAGCGCCAGGGTGACTTCGCCATGCTGAGCGCGCTCTGCGCCGAGCGCGGTCTGGGTTGTTCGCGGATCGAGTCCTTCGAAGTCGACGGCATGCGGGTCTCAAGCTCGGCCGTACGCGAGGCGCTCACCACCGGCAACTTCGATCGCGCCCGGCACCTGCTCGGGCGGGCGTTCACGCTCACCGGTCATGTTCTCCACGGTCGCAAACTCGGACGCACCATCGGTTTCCCCACGCTCAACCTGCGGATCCCCTTCGAACGCCCGGCGCTTGCCGGAATCTTCGTGGTTCGTGTCCACGGGCTTCGCGGTCACCCCCTGCCAGGCGTGGCGAGCCTCGGTACCCGGCCGGCAGTGGAAGCCAACGGCCGGCTGCTGCTCGAAGTTCACCTGTTCGATTTTTCCGAAGAGGTCTACGGTCAGGTGGTGAGCGTGGAATTCATGAGCCGACTACGCGAAGAGCGCCACTACGACTCGCTCGAACTCCTCACCGAACAAATTGCCCGCGATGCGGATCAGGCCCGCGCCTGGCACGCCGCCCACCCGTTTCAAGCTGCCTCCCTTTCAAGAGACTGATATGCCCGAAGGCAAACCTTCCGCCCCTGACAAGCAGGCGTGGCGCGACACGCTGAACCTGCCCGACACGCCGTTCCCCATGCGGGGCGACCTCGCCCGGCGGGAACCGGGCTGGACCGCCGCGTGGCAGGACAAAGGCACCTATCGGCGTATCCGCGAGATCTGCAAGGGTCGCCCTATCTGGGTGCTTCATGACGGGCCGCCCTATGCCAATGGCGACATCCACATCGGTCATGCGGTGAACAAGGTGTTGAAAGACATCATTGTCAAAAGCCGCAACATGGCGGGGTTCGATGCGCGTTATGTGCCGGGCTGGGATTGCCATGGCATGCCAATCGAAATCCAGATCGAAAAGCAGTTCGGGAAAAACCTCCCGGCCGATCAGGTTCAGGCCAAATCACGCGCCTATGCCACCGAGCAGATCGGTCGTCAGAAAAAAGATTTCATTCGATTGGGCGTACTAGGCGAGTGGGACAACCCCTACCTCACGATGGCCTACCGCAACGAAGCCGATGAACTGCGCGCGCTTGGCCGCATGCTCGAGCGCGGTTTTCTGTTTCGTGGACTGAAACCGGTGAACTGGTGTTTTGACTGCGGTTCGGCGCTCGCCGAGGCCGAGGTCGAATACGCTGATCGCAACGACCCAGCCATCGACGTCGGCTTTCCGTTTATCGCCGACGAGGCGGCCAAGCTCGCACGCGCGTTCGGGCTGCCGGCACTGCCTGTGGAGCGTGGCTATTGCGTGATCTGGACCACCACACCCTGGACGATTCCGGCCAACCAGGCACTCAATCTCCACCCCGAATTCGAGTACGCCCTGGTACGTACCGTCTGGCAGGGCGAGCCGGCCTTGTTGCTGCTCGCCGCCGACCGGGTGGCGACCTGTCTTGCGACCTGGCAACTCGAGGGCGAAATCATCGCCCGCTGTCCGGGACGCGCGCTTGAGCTGATCCGCTTTGCGCATCCGTTCGCCGGGCGCGCCTCGCCCGTATACCTGGGCGACTATGTCACCCTCGACAGCGGCACCGGCGTCGTTCATTCAGCACCGGCGTACGGTGTGGAAGATTTCGTCTCGTGCAAGCGCTACGGCATGAAGGACGCCGACATTCTTCAGCCGGTACTGGGCGACGGCATCTATTCCCGGACGCTTGCCGACTTCGGCGGACTCTCCATCTGGGATGCCAACCCCAAGATCATCGAGCACCTGCGAGCACATGGCGCGCTGTTCTCATCGCGCAAGAACGCCCACAGCACCATGCATTGCTGGCGTCACAAGACGCCCATCATTTATCGCGCATCAAGCCAATGGTTCGCCGGGATGGATGTCAAACCGAAAGACGGGGGCGCGAGCCTTCGCGAGACCGCGCTCGCAGGCGTTGAGGCCACGCAGTTCTTTCCAGGCTGGGGCAAGGCCCGGCTCCACGGCATGATCGCCAACCGTCCCGACTGGACGTTGTCGCGACAGCGCCAATGGGGCGTCCCCATGGCGTTTTTCGTGCATCGCGAAACCGGCGAGTTGCATCCGCGCACGCCCGAACTGCTGGAGGCCATCGCACAGCGCATCGAACGCGAGGGTATCGAGGCCTGGCAGCGACTCGATCCGAGCGAGTTGCTGGGCAACGACGCGAACGAATATGAAAAGAACCGCGACACGCTGGACGTCTGGTTCGATTCAGGAACCACCCATCAGACAGTGTTGCGCCGCTCGCACGCGGAGCAGTCGCAGTTCCCCGCGGACATGTACCTGGAAGGCTCGGATCAGCACCGTGGCTGGTTCCATTCATCGCTCCTCACGTCGGCCATGCTGAACGGCGTGGCGCCCTACCGCTCGCTCCTCACCCACGGTTTTGTGGTCGATGGCGAGGGCCGCAAGATGAGCAAGTCGCTGGGCAACGTGATTGCGCCGCAGAAAGTA
>JALREG010000301.1 GCA_023253905.1 Burkholderiaceae bacterium | reverse complement strand
TACCAAGATGCAGGGCGCTGGCAACGACTTTGTCGTGCTCGATGGCGTGCGCCAGGCGCTCGCGCTCTCCTCCGCCCAGGTGCGCTGGCTCGCAGACCGCCATTTCGGCATTGGTGCCGATCAGGTGCTCTTGGTCGAGCCCGCCAGCGACCCGGGCGTCGATTTCCACTACCGCATCTTCAATGCCGATGGCGACGAGGTCGAGCACTGCGGTAACGGCGCGCGCTGCTTCGTTCGGTTCGTGCGCGAGCAAGGCCTTTCGACGCGAGACCCGATTCGGGTGCAGACGCTTGCGGGTGTGCTCGAACTGTCGCTCGGCGCCGATGGCCAGGTGAGCGTTGACATGGGCGCGCCCATTTTCGACGCCGAGCGTGTGCCCTTCGATTCCGCGGGGCTTACCCCGCGGTCGGTGGGTGCCGACTCGCAGTGGCCCATTGAGTTGGACCACGAGCTTCGCTGGGCCTCGGTGCTCTCCATGGGTAATCCGCATGCCGTGCTTCAGGTCGACGATCTGGACCATGCCCCGGTTATCACCGAGGGCCCGCGGATCGAACATCACCGACGATTCGCGCGCCGGGTCAACGTCGGCTTCATGCAGGTCACCGGCCCGCAGTCGATCGCGCTTCGGGTCTGGGAGCGCGGTGCGGGCGAGACCCTGGCCTGCGGCACGGGTGCCTGCGCGGCCGCTGTTTCGGCGATTCGGCAGGAGCGGGTGTCCTCGCCAGTTCGGGTTCGGATGCGTGGCGGTGAAGTCACCATCGCCTGGCAACCCGGACAGACGGTGCGGATGACCGGTCCCGCTGAAACCGTGTTCGAAGGCGAGGTCGCGCTTCCCGAGGGCGCGTCGGCCGGTCATTTCTCGTTCACCCCCGTCACGCCCGGTTAAACGGAGCCTTCCCCCCAATGAGTGAGCCCCCGATCCAAGACGAACAGGTTGCCGCCTACCTTGGCGACCACCCAGATTTCTTCGAAACCCGCCCCGACCTGCTCGCAAGCATGCGATTCGCCCCGGCGCATGGCAATCGCGCCATCTCGCTTCATGAGCGCCAGCTCGAGGTGCTGCGCGACAAACTGCGCCTGATCGAACGGCGCTTTGCCGATCTGGTCCATACCGGCAAGGAAAACGACGCGATCGGCGAGCGCCTGCAGCGCTGGACGCGCGACCTGCTGCTCGCTGAGTCCCCCGAGCGGGTGCCCGGCATTGTGGTCGACGGCATGCGCAGTGGCTTTTCGGTGCCGCTCGTGGCGCTCCGGCTCTGGCGCGTGAAGACCGGTGCGCTGTCGCCCGAGTGGGTTCGAGCCACGCCTCCCGAATGGATCGATCAGGTCGACGCCATGCGTATTCCGTACTGTGGTCCGCGGGGCGACCTGCGCTTTGCCGGCTGGCTGCCCAGCGCGGGCGCGGATGCGCGCTCCATTGCGCTCCTGCCGCTTCGCCATGGCGCGAGCCCGCAGAGCTTTGGTCTCCTGGTGCTGGGCTCGGGGGACGCGGACCGCTTCCATGCCGGCATGGGGGTCTCGTTTCTTGAGCGGATCGCCGAACTGGCCCGTGCGGCGCTTGGCCGGCTGAGCGAGCCGGGTTGAGCCACGCGGCCTGCCTCGTCAAGGCCCCCCAATGACCGGAGCCCGCGCGAGCCCGCCGGACGCGCCGCGGCAGGCGGGCGAGGCCGACGTCACATCGTTTCTTGAGCAGCTGCGGATCGAGCGGGGTTACTCCCTGCGGACGATCGCTGCCTACCAGGCGGATCTGGCCCCGCTCGCCGCACTCGCCTGCGAGCGCCGTGGCGCGGGGTCAGCGTTCGACTGGGGCGGCGTGGATGAGCGCGCGGTGCGGGGTTGGGTCGCGCGGGCGAGCCGAGACGGGGCCTCGCCCCGCAGCATCGCGCGCCGGCTGTCCGCCTGGCGCGGGTTTTTCGACTGGCTGGCCGAGCACCGGGGCGGCGCGGGCAATCCGGCGCGCGGGGTCAGGGCGCCACGGCTACCGAAGCGGCTGCCTTCGGCGCTTGCCCCGGATCAGGCGGTGCGGCTGGTGGCCGACCCCCAGGCCGAGGGGTTCGAGGCGCTGCGCGACCGTGCGATCGCCGAGCTGCTTTATTCCTCGGGTCTGCGGCTGGCCGAACTCATCAGCCTCGACATCCGATATTTCGAACCCGCGTCCGGGCGGCCACGCTCGGCGAGCTGGCTGAGTCTGGCCGAGGCCGAGGTGATCGTCACCGGCAAAGGCGCCAAGAGGCGAAGCGTACCAGTCGGCCGTGATGCCCTGGCCGCACTGCGCACCTGGCTGTCCGAACGTGAGCGCTTCCTTACGCTAAAATCATTGCCTGATGAGCGTGCCTTGTTTTTATCTCGCCGTGGACAGCGCTTGTCGGCGAGATCGGTTCAGCTGCGCCTGAAGCGGCGCGGCATCGCCCAGGGTGTGGCGGCGAGCGTCCATCCGCACATGCTGCGCCACTCATTTGCCAGCCACCTGCTGCAGTCAAGCGGCGATCTGCGCGCAGTCCAGGAGTTGCTGGGACACGCGAGCATTGCCAGCACCCAGGTGTACACCGCCCTCGATTTTCAACGGCTCGCAGCGGTGTATGACGCGGCCCATCCGCGCGCGCGGCGAGCCGATCCGTCGCCTGCCGCGCCCGCCTCAGGGGCGGCCGCAGCCGTCAGTGCAACCTCGACCCAAGGCGCGCGGGGTGTCGCGTCCTCGAGCGGGGTCGCGCCACCCGAGCGGCCCGGCCGTGCCCCCCGCCCCACCGATCGGAACCCGTCATGACCGCCGTGGCCACGCTGGAACTTCACCCTGGGAAGGAACGGTCGCTGTTACGCCGTCATCCCTGGATCTATGCGGGCGCGGTAGCGCGGGTGAGGGATCGCCCCGCGCCGGGCGATCTGGTGCGTGTGGTGGGTGCCGATCAGCGCTTTCTGGCCTGGGCGGCATTCAGCCCGGCCTCGAGTATCCGCGCCCGCGCCTGGTCGTTTGTCGAGACCGAGGTGCCGGACGATGCCTGGCTGCAGGCGCACGTTGCTGCCGCCGTCGCCCGCCGTGCGGCGCTGGTTGCGCGGACCGACGCGCGCCGTCTGGTGTTCGGCGAGGCCGACGGCCTGCCTGGGCTGATTGTCGACCAGTATGCCGACCAGCTGGTGGTGCAGCTGATGGCGGCCGGCGTCGATGCGCGCCGCGAGGCGATCGCCGATGCGCTCACTGCGGCTACCGGAATCGACCGGATCTATGAGCGTTCGGATGCCGCTTCGCGCCAGCGCGAGGGCCTGCCAAGCCGCGAGGGCACCCTGCGCGGGGCGCCACCCGCCGGGCCGGTGGTGATCCGCGAGGACGGCGTGATCTATCAGGTTGATGTGCTCCGAGGCCACAAGACGGGCTTCTACATCGACCAGCGCGATAACCGGCGGCTCCTCGCGGGACTCGCCGCTGGCAGGCGCGTGCTTAACTGCTTTTGCTATACCGGCGGGTTTTCGCTCGCGGCGCTACGGGCGGGTGCCGCCGAGGCCTGGTCGATCGACTCGAGCGCGGACGCGCTGGAAGTTGCGCGTACGCAACAGTCATTGAACCCGATTGAATCGCCCGCACATTGGATCCAGGCCGATGTGTTCGATGCGCTGAAGCAGTTTGCGTCCGAGCGCAGGCAGTTCGACCTGATCGTGCTCGACCCGCCTAAGTTCGCGCCATCGGTGCAGCACCTCGATCGCGCCACCCGGGCCTACAAGCAGCTGAGCCTCGCGGCGCTCCGTCTGCTTGCTCCTGGGGGACGGCTCCTCACGTTTTCATGTTCGGGTGCCGTGTCGGTTGATCTGTTTCAGAAAGTGGTGGCGGGGGCGGTGATCGATGCACGGGTGGATGCCCAGATGCTTGCGCGGCTGGCGGCGGGCGAAGACCATCCGGTGTCCATGACCCATCCCGAAGGCGAGTATCTAAAGGGGTTGATGCTCGGTCGGCTGTAAGGGCGTGCGCCGATTGCAGCCGATCACACAAACCCGCCGGGCGGCATGCCCAAGCGCGCGCGGCGCGCGTAGAATCTCGCGCCCAGCAAGCCGGCCGACCAGGCCCGGTAGACATACGAGGTTGCAGTTCATGTCCAGTACACATATACCGGTCACCATCCTGACCGGGTTTCTCGGTAGCGGTAAGACCACGCTTCTGAAGCGCATTCTCAGCGAGCAGCACGGGCATCGCATCGCGGTGATCGAAAATGAATTCGGTGAAGAGGGCGTTGACAACGATCTTCTGCTCCAGGAGCGCGATGAGCAGATCGTCGAGATGAATAACGGCTGCATCTGCTGCACCGTCCGGGGCGACCTGATCCGTATTCTTGGTGATCTGCAACAGCGCCGCGCCAAGGGCGAAATTGCCTTTGACCGCGTCATTATCGAAACCACCGGCATGGCCGACCCGGGGCCGGTGGCACAGACCTTCTTCGTTGATGACGACATCGCCGACAGTTATCTGCTCGATGCCATCATCACCGTGGTCGATGCCAAGCATGCGCCGCAGCAGCTTGCCGATCGCCGCGAGGCACAGGAGCAGGTGGGCTTTGCCGATCGCATCCTGCTCTCGAAGGTTGATCTGGTCACGGAAGATGAGCAGACCGCGCTGAAGGCCCGGCTTCGCCAGATGAATCCGCGTGCGCCGATTCGCGCGGTTCACTTCGGCAATGCCCCTATCGACGAGATTCTCGACATCCGGGGCTTCAATCTGAACGCCATTCTCGAGATCGATCCGGAGTTCCTCGACAGCGATGAGCACGAGCACGATGACAGCGTGCAGTCGTTCGTGTTTCGCTCGAACCGCGGGTTTGATCCAGGCAAGCTGGAAGATTTCCTGTCAGGGTTGGTTCAGGTTTACGGTCCGGACCTGTTAAGGTATAAAGGCGTGCTTTTCATGAAGGGGTCGGATCGTCAGACCGTCTTTCAGGGCGTCCACATGATGATGGGCGCCGATCTGGGCAGGCGCTGGCAACCCGGCGAAAAGCCCTCCAGCAAAATGGTGTTCATCGGTCGCAATCTGCCGAAGGACATGTTCATCAAAGGCCTCGAACAGTGCCTCGCGTAGGCTGATCTATCAGGCAGGATTTGACATGGCAGCCACGAAAGAAAAAAAACCGCTCACCGAGGAGGCGCTTCTGCGCATGCCCGAAGCGGACTACATGAATGAGGCGCAACGCGCGTTCTTTCGCGAGAAACTCCAGCAGATGGAGCGCGAGATCCTTCACAACGCGGGTGAAACCACCGAGCATCTGCGCGAGACCGTGATCGTCCCCGACCCGGCCGACCGCGCCACGATCGAGGAAGAGCACGCGCTCGAACTTCGCACGCGCGATCGCGAGCGAAAGCTGCTGAAGAAAATCCAGCAGGCGATCGCCAGCATCGATGCGGGCGACTACGGTTTCTGCGAGGAGACCGGCGAACCTATCGGGCTGCCGCGTCTCCTTGCGCGGCCTACCGCCACGCTGTCACTTGAAGCCCAGCAGCGGCGGGAGCTGCGCCAGAAGCTCTACGGCGACTGATTGGAACAGTTCCACGGCACGACGATTGTCTCGGTCCGTCGCAACGGCAGCGTTGCGCTGGGCGGTGACGGCCAGGTCACGCTCGGCAATATCGTGATCAAGGCGAGCGCTCGCAAGGTGCGCCGTCTGCATGATGGCAAGGTGCTCGCCGGATTCGCGGGCGGCACGGCCGACGCGTTCACGCTCTTCGAGCGCTTTGAATCGAAGCTCCAAAAGCACGCGGGCCACCTGGTTCGTTCCGCAGTTGAGCTCGCCAAAGACTGGCGCACCGACCGCATGCTGCGCCGACTCGAGGCCATGCTCGCGGTGGCTGACGCCGAGGCCTCGCTCATCATCACGGGCAATGGCGATGTGCTCGAACCCGAACACGGGCTGATTGCGATTGGTAGCGGCGGGCCTTATGCGCAGGCGGCCGCGCTCGCACTCCTTTCCCACTCAGCGCTGGATGCCGAGGCGATCGTGCGGCGCTCGCTTGCCATTGCGGGTGAGCTCTGCATCCACCCGCATACGGTCTTCAGTGATGAGAGACTTTTCTGCCACACGACGCACTTCCACGCGGATGGTGCGCAAGTTGATTTCATCAATCTTGTGCAGAAACGGGAGGGATAAACACCCACCTGAGATCAGGGTT
>JALREG010000268.1 GCA_023253905.1 Burkholderiaceae bacterium | reverse complement strand
TCGGCTGCCGCAGCCAAGGCGGCGCCCGATGGCTACACTCTGCTCTACGGCAGCACCAGCACGCTTGCCATCGCACCCAGCCTCTACCGCAGCCTCTCCTATGATCCGCGGGTCGCCTTCACGCCCATCAGCCTGGTCTCGCGCGGCGCCATCGTGCTCGCGATTCACAGCGCGGTCCCCGCAGCCTCGCTGAACGACTTCATCGCCGAGGCACGGCGCGCACCCGGCAAGTTCGCTTACGCGTCGGCGGGCAGCGGCACACCCCCGCACCTGGCCGCCGAATTTTTCAAATCGGTCGCGGGTATCGATCTCCTTCATGTCCCCTACAAAGGCGGCGCCCAGGCGTTAAACGACGTGGCTTCGGGTCAGGCACAGGCCATTTTTGAGGGCCTGGTCACGCTGGCCCCTCAGCTCCGGGCGGGTCGAATCCGGGCGCTCGCCATTACCGGCGAACGACGCGACGCGGCGTTCCCGGACGTACCCACCTTCGCCCAGGCCGGACTGCCGCAATACGACGCCTACTTCTGGAGCGGGCTGGTGGCCCCGGCTGGAACGCCGCCTGACATCATCAGCAGGTTGAACTCAGTGCTCAACCAGGGGCTGGAGCGCGCCGACATCCGCGAAGCCTTTGAGCGACAGGGATTGCAGACTGCAGCAAGCAGCCCCCAGGCCTTCGGACAATTCATCGCCTCCGAAATCGAGCGGTGGGCGCGGGTCGCCAAAGCATCCGGCGCGCAGGTTGATTGAGCCCGCCTCGAACATGACCCACGCAACGCCCGCCTCGGCGCATCCGGCAACGCCCGATCAGGCGGCGACGCTGGCGTTTTCGCTTGCCACGCCGCCTGACGGATTCATCGACGATCCCTATCCCTGGTATGCAGCGCTCAGGCGCCACGCACCGGTTCATCGCCTGGCCACCGATTCGCTCCTTCTCACGCGCTGTGCGGACCTGATGGCGGTGTATCGGCATCCGGGTGCAAGCTCGGACAAGAAGCGAGAATTCGCACCCAAATACGGTCTGGGGTCGCCGCTTTTTGAGCATCACACCACCAGCCTGGTATTCAGCGACCCGCCGCTTCACACGCGGGTCAGGCGTCTCCTCACTGGCGCGCTCAATCAGCGCGCGGTCGCGCGGATTGAGTCCGGGCTGATCGAACTGGTCGATGGACTGATCGCCCGACTGGCCTCGCTCCCCCAGCCCGATCTGATTCGTGACTTCGCCGCCCGCATTCCGGTAGAGGTGATTGGCTCGCTTCTGGACGTACCGCGAGAAGAGCGTGAGCCGCTACAGGGCTGGTCGATCGACATCCTGTCGGCGCTTGAGCCGGTGCCCAGCGCGACCCTGCTCGAGCGCGGTAACCGCGCAGTGACCGATTTTCTCAACTATCTGCGCGATCTGGTGGCCCGACGCCGTCAGAAGCCGGGCGACCCCGACGTCGACATGCTCACCCGGCTCATTCTTGGTGAAACCGACGGCGAGTGCCTGAGCGAACTCGAGCTGCTTCACAACTGCATCTTTCTCCTCAACGCAGGCCACGAAACCACCACCAACCTGATCGGTAACGGCCTGGAGGTTCTCATGCGACATCGCGACCAGCTCGAACGACTGGTTCGCGAACCCGCCTTGATTGCGCCCGCGGTGGAAGAGCTGCTGCGCTTCGAGAGCCCGCTGCAGCTCAATAACCGGCTGGCCACCGCACCGATCGAGCTGCCTGCCGATCCGGTCACCGGACGCGGCGTCTTCACGATTGAAGCCGGCACCTTCGTCACGCTCGGCGTCGGTGCGGCCAATCGGGACCCGGAAGCATTTACCGACCCCGACCGACTCGACATCGGGCGCCGCCCCAACCCTCAGCTCGCGTTCGGCCACGGCGCGCATGCCTGCGCTGGCATGAACATCGCGCGATTGGAGGCACGCGTGGCCATCGGCAGGCTGGTCGCACGCTATCCAGCGCTCGAACTCGCCGCGCCCCCTGAGCGTGATCGCCGGATCCGCTTCAGGGGATTTCGAACGCTGCCGGCCGCGTTGAACGCCTGACTAGGGGCGCGGCCGCGCCGCGGCGAGCGACTTGTGGGTGAACAGATAGTGGGTGGAATCAAGCGGCTTATGGCAGGCCAGACACTCGCCCTGGCTGAACCCTGTTCGCACCATCCGGTCGGTGCCAAACACAGCGTAGTGCCAGTCGCCGTTTCGAATCATCGCGGGAATGTCGCTCCCCCATCCCTTGCCCACAGCCATCGCGGTATAGAACAGCAGGCGGTCGGCCTCGAAGAAGGTATCGGAACCCACGAGGGGCTTGCGTTCAGCATCGAGCTTGGCTGCATACACCTCGACCACCACCGCCGAGCCGTCGTCGGGCGCTCGACCGGCAGCCACATCAGCCAGCAGTTGGGGGCTGGCATAAAAGCGCCTTACCTGGCGGGTAGCGGGAAAATTCATGGTGAGATAGTGCGTAAAGCGCTCCCGATAATCTGCGGGAAAGCTCATTTTGCTGCCGGTCAGTGCGGCAAACGGGGCCGAGCGCGCAGGCGCACCAGCGGGCGCTGCAGGTAGCGCGGCATAGTGCGTCGCAAGCGGTTTGAGATCGGCTTCACCCAACTGCTCCGCGATCGCATTCATGACGCCGCTCTTGCGGCTACCCTCACGCAGCGCCTTCAGCTGATTCTCGAGGTAACCCGCTCGCTGGCCTGCCAGATTGGGAATCGTCTCGCTGATGCTGAGGCCATTTGCACCATGGCAAGCGGCACAGGTGGTGTTCGCGAGCGTGGCGGCACGCTCTGCCGCGGGATCGGCCGAAGCGGGCGTGGCAATCGCCGCCGCAACGATCAAGGCAAGAAAGCCGCGAGCATGGTCTGAACGATTCATAGTACTTTCCCCGGGTTGAGAATGGCATGCGGATCGAGCGCAGCCTTGAGCCTGCGCATGAGCGCGATTTCCTCTTCGCTTCGCGAATGGCCCAGATACGCGCGCTTGAGCAGTCCGATACCGTGTTCGGCCGATACCGAACCCTGCCACTCGGCCACGCACCCATAGACGATACGGTCGGTATCGTCTTTACTGCGAATGCCGTCGCGAATCTGGGCACTGACGTGAAGGTTGCCGTCAGCCACATGCCCAAAGCAGACCACGCCCCCCTCCGGCCACGAGGTAAGGAGCCGAGCCCGGCATTCATCGGCGAACGCGCCAATCGTACCGACCGGCAAACTCACGTCATAGTCGACATGGGGCGCGAACGCACGCGCAAGTTCACCGGAGGCATCACGCGTAGACCAGAGCGCCGCCCGCTCACGACCCGATTGCGCGATCACCGCATCACTGGCGCAACCCTGCTCAAGCGCCGCGGCAATGCTCGCCTCGAAGAGCTCGGCGTCGCGCGCCTCATCGGTTCCCATGGTCTCCAGCAACACATGGATCGAACCATCTTCAGGCATGGGGACCGATCCCCGCTGCGCCCGCGCGAACGCATAAAAATCGGGCCACATCGCTTCATAGGCGGCAAGCGTCGGGCCCAACCGCTCGCGGGCAAGACGCAGGAGCGCGAGCACCTGCTGATAGTTGGCAACCGACACCATGGCTGTACAGACACTGCGCGGCTTTGGGTGAAGGCGGAGCACCAACCGGGTGATGACCCCCAGCGTGCCCTCGGTGCCGATGAAGAGCTGCTTCAGGTCGTAGGCCGCGTTGTTCTTGATCATGCGGTTCATGGAAGAGACGACCGTGCCGTCGGCGAGCACTGCCTCGAGGCCGAGCACCGAGTCGCGCGTCATGCCGTAGCGGATCACGCGGTTGCCGCCGGC
>JALREG010000138.1 GCA_023253905.1 Burkholderiaceae bacterium | reverse complement strand
GCCCGTGGCCAGGCAGACCGCGCTGGCTCGGATCATCCACAGACATTCACGCGACCATCCGTCGCGCTCGACCGCAATCGCAAGGCCGTGATCATGAAGGCCCACCACCGTCGTGGCGGCAAGCCTGCGGAGACCCGGCGCAGACGACCAGCGGCCCGCGTCACCGCGGATCGAGTCAAGCGCAGTGCGATCCGCGGGCCCGGCACTTGCACCGAGCGCCCCGCCGGGCGAGGCACGATCATCGGCCCAGATCACCGAGCAGCCTGCGGCGAGCAGCTGCGCCACCGTCGCCGCCCCAGCAGGTCCTGCCCCCACCACCAGCACATCGGCCTGCACATGACGTCGCTCAACCAAGGGGCCGCCTGCGGTACGCGGCGCGCGTCCCAATCCGGCTGCGCGACGAATCAGCGACTCATAGAGCGGCCAGGCCCAGCCCGGCCACTTGAAGGTCTTGTAGTAGAACCCCGCGGGCAGGAGTGCGTGGAGCCAGTCGGCCAAGACCCCGACATCCCATTCAACACTGGGCCAGCCATGCATCCCGCGTGCGACCAGCCCCTCTGCAAGCGGCGCCCGCGTGGCCAATAGGTTGGGCTCGTCCCAGGGTTCAACCAGTTGCACGAAGGCATTCGGATCATCCCAGCCCTCGGCGCGAATGCCGCGCCGCCGATGAAGCTTGAAGCTGCGGGCAACGGTGCGAACACCATTGGCAAGGAGTGCCGACGCCAGCGTGTCGCCTGAAAAACCTTCGAGCTTCCGGTCATCGAACTGAAATCCAAGCCGCTGCGACCGGTCAATCTCGGTGCCACCCTGGGCTAGACGAAAACCCGCCTTCAATTCGGTTCTCCGGCGAGTGTGATCGACCCGATCTCGTGGGTCAGCGTGTGCCGCTCGACACGCAGCCATTGCCGACAGCCGGCCGCATGCCACCAGAGTTCGATATTCCAGCCTGCGGGATTGGCACGCTGATACAGGACCTGCGACCACGCGGCCTCATCAAGCGCCCCCGGATCGTCCGGCCGGGGCGCGGCCTCGCCCGCGCACTGAAATTCGGTCTCAGGACGCTCGCCGCAGAAGGGGCAGTGAAGTCTCAGCATCCCTAAAACCTGTTGGAGGCGCTGGCGGTTTCAAACAGCAGTCGCCCGGTGAGAAAGCGCTCGAGCGAAAACGGCTGGATCCAGGGGTCGGCCTCACCCGTGGCAATCAGCCTCGCGAAACTGCGGCCGCCTGCGGGGATGGATTTGAAGCCGCCCGAGCCCCAACCGGTGCTCACGAACAATCCCTTGACCGATGTGTTCGAGACAATCGGCGTGGTGTCAACCGACAGGTCAATCGCCCCCGCCCACTGCCGAAGGAGCTTGATGCGCGCAAAAGACGGAAACAGTTCGATCATCGAGGCCACGGTGTCGAGCACCACCTGGGGCGCGCCGCGCTGGGCGTAGGACGCATACCCGTCTGCCCCGCCGCCAATGACGAGCTCGCCCTTGTCAGATTGGCTGAGGTAGACCGCGAGCGCGGGCGCCGTCACCACAATGTCGAGCACGGGCTTGAGCGGCTCGGATACAAAGGCCTGCAAAGCGACCGTCTCAATGGGAAGCCGCAGCCCCGCCATTGCTGCCAGCCGACCGGAGTGGCCCGCGACCGCGAGGCCCACCAGCGGCGTAGCGATGTCGCCGCGGGACGTGCGCACGCCCTGCACCACACCGCCGGGGCAATCCATGCCGGTCACCTCGCAACCCTCGACAATGTCCACGCCCGCGGTGCTCGCGGCCCGGGCATAGCCCCAGGCCACCGCATCGTGACGCACGGTGCCGGCGCGTCCCTGCCAGGCACCTCCGAGGATGGGAAGCCGCATGCTGGGGTCGCGGTTCAGGAGCGGGAGCAGGCCGTAGCACTCGTCGGCGTTGAGGAGTTCGTAATCAGCCCCCGCCATTCGCATGGTGTGGAGGCGCCGGCGCGAATCGCGAACCTTCCCCCAGGTCTGAAGCAGTTCGATCTGTCCGCGGTGGCTCACCATGAGGTTGAAGTCGAGCTGCGCCGACAGGCCCGTCCAGAGCCTGAGGTTCTCGTCCTGAAAACGGATCCCCTGCTCGCGGAGGTAATTGGACCGGATCACGGTGGTGTTACGGCCGGTGTTCCCGGAGCCGATCCAGCCGCGCTCAAGCACCGCGACCCGCAGGCCATGGTCACGGGCGAGATGCCAGGCGGTTGCCAACCCGTGGCCGCCGCCGCCCACGATGACCGCGTCATAGCGCGAAGCAGGCGCTGCCGCGCGCCATGCCCGCGGCCAGCCACGATGGCCCCTCAGGGCCTGGCTGATCAGGTTGAAGATCGAATAACGCATCGCGCCGCGAGTGTAGCCGTACATCCCCGCGGGCGATGCCTGCATCGCTCGTGGGCTGAGGGTTTGCTGCTAACATCCGCAAGACCTGTTCAACCGACGAGGATCGTCTCATGAAAGCTTTCCGGATCCTGGTCGCCCTTGCCGCGACCAGCCTTGCCCTGTTTACTGCGCCCAGCCAGGCGCAGGCCCCCGGTAAATCACGACTGCAGACGGTGCTCGAACGTGGCACGGTACGCGTCGGCACCACCGGTGACTTCAACCCCATGTCGATTCGCGACCCTGCCACCAACAGCTACCGTGGCTTTGACATCGAGGCCATGGAGCAGTTCGCGAAAGACCTCGGCGTGAAGATCGAGTGGGTGCCCGCAGAGTGGGCAACGCTGGTGGCCGGCATCACCGCCAACCGCTACGACATCTTCTCGGGCGCCTCGCTCAATATGGCGCGCGCCAAGACGGTTGCCTTCTCCGACCCCTACACCGAGGCCGGCACTGTGCCACTGGTTCAGAAAAACGACGCGGCCAAATACAAGGGCTGGGCTGACCTCAACCAGTCGGGCACCGTCGTGGCTGTGCTGCTGGGCACCGTGTTTGAAGAGCAGGCCAAAGCCCACTTCCCGCAGGCCCGCGTGCGATCGGTTGAAAAGCCCGCCACCGGCTACCAGGAAGTGCTGGCTGGCCGTGCGCAGGCCACCATCACCAGCAATGTGGAAGCCGCCACGCTCGTCAAGCAGTTCCCCAACCTCGCAATCGTGGGCGGCGCCGAGCTTCGCAACAAGCGGCCGTTTGCCTATCCCCTGCCCCAGGGTGACGCGGTCTGGACGACTTACGTCAACAACTGGATCGCACTCAAAAAATCTGAGGGCTTCTTCCAGACGCTTGAAGCCAAGTGGCTCGGCGGGCAGTAATTCTCGTCCTTTGCGCAGCCCTGCCACTTCTGCTGGCGGGCTGCGCATCCAACTCCGGGGGCTACACCTGGGGCTGGTACATCTTCAATCCGCTCTCCGCCAAAGGACTGGGCAACATCCAGTTCATGGCGGCAGGGTTGGGGCTCACGATCTCGCTCGCGGTCAGCGCCATTATCCTGTCGGTGCTGATCGGTATTGCTATGGCGCTCGCCGGGATGTCGTCCTCGCGGCTGCTTCGCAGCACGTCGCGGGTGTACGTGGAGTGCCTGCGCGCCATTCCTCTCCTGGTACTGCTCCTCTGGGTGTACTACGGTCTACCGGTCATCACCGGGCTGCAGTTTGGCGCCTTCACGGCTGGCGTCCTGTCACTCGCGCTCTCTGATTCGGCCTTCGAGGCTGAGGTTTTCCGAGCAGGCATACAGTCCGTCGCGCGCGGTCAAACCGAAGCAGCGCGCTCGCTGGGGCTGTCGGGCTGGCACACCTTCCGTCTGGTGATATTCCCGCAGGCCATTCGCACCATTCTGCCGGCGCTTGGCAATCAGTTTGTGTATGTGCTCAAGATGAGTTCACTGGTCTCGGTGATCGGTCTTCAGGAACTCACACGCCGCGCCAATGAACTCAATGTGACCGAATATCGCCCGCTCGAGATCTACACGATGCTGGTGCTTGAGTATCTGGTACTCATCCTGCTCACTTCCTGGGGCGTGCGCGCGCTCGAGCGCCGGATGTCGCGTCATCAGCGTTAAGGCGAGTCGGACGAGGCCATCACCATGCAACTCGCCCTCAGCACCTCGGCGCAGGTGGCGCAATACCTGGAGCGATCGCGCACCATCGTGTTGCCGCTGGGGTCTACCGAACAGCACGGACCTGTCGGGCTGATTGGCACCGACTCACTGTGCGCGCAGACGATCGCGGACCGACTGGGTGAGCGCACTGGCGTGCTGGTCGCGCCAACGCTTGCGCACACGGTCGCACAGTTCAACCTGGGTTTTCCGGGAACCATCGCGGTGCGGGCGAGCACGCTCCTCGCACTGATTCTGGACATCCTGCATGCGCTCGCCGACCAAGGGTTTGAGCGGATCTATTGCCTGAACGGTCATGGCGCCAATATCGGGGTGGCACGCGCGGCGTTTCAGGATTTTTATCTCGAACGCGCAAGGATGCAGGGCGCCCGAATGGCCCGCTGCCGTCTGCGCAGCTGGTGGGAGTACCCGCAGGTCGACCTGCTGAGGCGCGAGTGGTACGGCGCACATGAAGGGCTGCACGCCACACCCAGTGAAGTTGCCATCGCGATGGCGGCTGAGCCAACGGCTGGCGAGCGCGCGCGCAGCGAAGGAGCGAAGCACGCGCTCGAGGCCCCACCCGAGCTCACTGCCGCGTTTCTGCGCAACCACGGCGGCGATAATCATTTCGACCGGAGGACCCATCGCGAGGCCTTCCCCGATGGCCGGGTCGGGTCGCATTCCCTGCTTGCCACTCGCGAACAGGGCGAAACGCTGATCGCAGCGGCAGTGGGCGATGCCGTGCAGGACGTGGCTGCGTTTGAAGCGGAGCACTGACATGCTGATTCTCTACGGGCTACCGGTTTCCACTTTCAGCACCAAGGTGCGGATCGCGCTGCATGCCAAGGGCGTTGCGTTTGACGAAAGGCCGCCACCAGGCGGTTATCGATCCGATACCTGGCGGGCCATCATCCCGACCAGCACCATCCCCGCCATCGATCATGATGGTTTCCTGTTAGCCGAATCCGAAGCGATCATCGAATACCTTGATGAAGCTTTCGAAGGGCCAGCGCTCCTGCCCGGTCACGCTGCCACCCGGGCGCGGATCCGCATGCTGGCCCGCGTGCATGATCTGGCGGTGGAGCCTGCCGTGCGCGCCCTGTTTCCGCTGATTCGCGATCCGGCCCGACGCGAATCGCTGCCCACGCTGGCTGCCGGCATCGAAGAGCGCCTGCGACAACTCGAGCAACTGCGATCAGGCGACCCGCACTGGATGGCAGGCGTGGCATTCAGCACCGCCGACTGCGGCTTTGCCGTCACACTGAGGCTCGCGGCACGCCTTCTGGAGGCGCTCGGCCAACCGCTCAACGTGCCGGCATCGATCACCGGCTGGCTTTCGCGAAGCGCCGATCATCCCGCCGTTGCAGCAGGCCTTGCCCCCTGGCGTCCGGCCACCGAAGCCTGGCTCACTCAGGCCATGGCGGGAGCATCCAAATGAAGGGACATCCGAAAGCGAGCCCGCTTCACCTGCCCGATTGGCAATATGTGGAGAAAACTTCACTTGAAGATTTCACCCGAGCCGATTGGGATCTGCTGGGCACCCAGCGCACGCGCTACTACGCTGATGAGCAGGCTAAACAGGTGCTTCGCATGCTGGCGGCCTCCGAGAACGACACCACCTTCGGCTATCAGGTGAACAACTATCGCCACAGCCTGCAGTCAGCCACCATGGCGCTGCGCGACGGTCGGGATGAGGAGGATGTGGTGGTGGCGCTACTCCATGACATTGGCTTCATTGCCTGCCCGCAGCGGCATGGCGAATTCGCAGCGGCGCTGCTGGGCGCTTATGTGAGCGAACGCAACGAATGGATGCTTCGCCGGCACGCGATTTTTCAGGATGTGCATGCGCATCATCATCCGGAGGCTGACCAGCGCGCCCGCGAGCGCTGGCGCGGGCATCCGCACTTCGAGTGGGCGGCCACCTTCGTCGCGCGCTACGACCAGGCGACGGTCGACCCGGCCTATGAGTGTGCGCCGCTTGAGCATTTCGAGCCAATGGTGAGGCGGCTCTTCGCGCGCCCGCCTCGGCCGACGCCGCTTCCGGATTGAGTAGAGCGTGCGTACGAACTCACCGGGCCCATGCTCACGCTCGGCGCACGCTGCGAACACCGCCCCCTGATCACCCCAGCTTGGAGTCCCTCAGATGTCTGCCTGGATCCGCATGATTCCCCTTGAAGAGGCGCAGGGGTCGCTCGCCTCGGCCTATCAGAAAGTGACCACACCACACGGTACGGTGGATAACGTGATGAAGGCGCACAGCCTGCGACCGCATACGATGGAAGGTCATGTGGCGCTGTATCGAAGCGTGCTGCACAACCCGGACAAC
>JALREG010000119.1 GCA_023253905.1 Burkholderiaceae bacterium | reverse complement strand
GCCCGGATTTCGCCACCGCGACGAATGGATGCGCGAACAGGCAGAGTTGCTGAACGCTTGACCTATCCCTTCCCTCACCCCACGGAGCCCTTCCTCTCATGAAACTCGTCTGCTACCGACATGGCGGCGCCACCCACTACGGCGCGGTCAAAGACAACGGCAAGGTTGTTGACCTGGGCACGCGCCTGGGCGCGCAGTATCCCGACATCGTTTCCTTCATCGCAGGCGATGGTCAGGCAATCGCCCGCCAGGTGGTGGCCACCGAACCCGGCGACTTCGATTACGACGCGCTCGATCTGCTGCCGGTCGTTCCCAACCCTGGAAAAATCCTTTGCGTGGGTCTCAATTATCACGACCATGTTGACGAGGCGAACCGCGTCGTTGGCAACCGCAAGGTCCCCGACCGCCCGATGATCTTCGGTCGTTGGCCCGAGTCACTCGCCTCACACGGCAAGCCCATCACCCGCCCGCGCATCTCGCACATGTTCGACTGGGAAGCCGAAATGCTCGTGGTGATGGGACGTGAAACCGGCCGCTACGTAAAGGCCGAAGACGCTCTCCAGTATGTGTTCGGCTACTCGTGCTTTAACGAATCGTGCATGCGCGACTACCAGCGTCACTCAAGCCAGATCACCCCGGGCAAGAATTTTGAGAACACCGGCGCAAGCGGCCCCTGGCTCGTCACCGCCGATGAGATTCCCGACCCGATGAATCTCGAGATCAAGATGCGTCTTAACGGCGAGGTGATGCAGCACGCCAACACCAGTCAGATGATCTTCTCGGTTCAGAAAATCATCGAATACGTCACCGAGTGGACCCCGCTCAAGCCAGGCGATCTGATCGTAAGCGGCACCATGGGCGGCGTGGGCTTTGCGCGCACGCCTCCGGTCTTCATGAAGCCGGGCGATATCGCCGAGGTTGAGATCGAGAAAATCGGTGTGCTGCGCAACACGATCGTCGATGAGGATCCGAAACTTGGTCCGCGCTAAGCCATACCGCCGATGACCTCAATCGGCTGGCGGTTCGACCACAGCTACGCCCGCCTGCCCGAGGCAATGTTTGCCCGGGCGGTGCCGGCGCGCGCCCGCGCCCCGAAGCTGGTGCTGTTCAACGATGCGCTGGCGGCCGCTCTGGGTTTGGACGCTACCGCGGCCGACCCGGAGACTCTCGCGGCGATGCTTGCGGGCAATACCCTGCCCGAGGGTTCGCTGCCCATCGCGCAGGCCTATGCCGGCCACCAGTTTGGACATTTCGCCATGCTGGGCGACGGCCGTGCGCTGCTGGTGGGCGAGCATCTGTGCCCGGATGGTCGGCGGGTGGACATCCAGTTCAAGGGCTCGGGCCCCACGCCGTTTTCACGTCGCGGCGATGGCCGGGCGGCACTTGGCCCCATGCTCCGGGAGTATGTGATCAGCGAGGCGATGCACGCGCTTGGTATTCCCACCACGCGTAGCCTCGCAGTCGTCGCGACCGGCGAGGCAGTGTTCCGTGAAAGCCTGCTCGACGGCGCAGTGCTCACCCGTGTTGCAGCCAGTCACCTGCGGGTTGGAACGTTTGAATATGTCGCAGCGCGAAATGAGCCTGAGCTCCTCGCTGCGCTGACTGACTACACGATTGCCCGGCACTACCCAGACTGCGCGCAGGCGGAGCGCCCGGCGCTTGCCCTGCTTGAGGCGGTGATCGACCGTCAGGCAACGCTCATTGTGCAGTGGCTCAGGGTGGGGTTCATCCATGGCGTCATGAACACCGACAACATGAGCCTCTGTGGCGAGACAATCGATTACGGGCCCTGCGCCTTTCTGGAGCGCTACGATCCTGGTACCGCTTTCAGTTCAATCGATCACGCAAAGCGATATGCGTTCAACAACCAGCCGTCGATCGCGCAATGGAACCTCGCGCGCTTCGCCGAAGCGCTGCTGCCCGCGATCGACCCCGACCCTGACCAGGCGCTCGCGCTGGCCGAAACGGCAATCAACCGATTTGCCGACCTGTATCGCTCGCGCCAGGTCGAGATGATGCGCAACAAGCTGGGCGTTTCCGGCGAGGCCGACGGCGACGAAGCGCTCATCAGCGATTTTCTGGACTGGATGCGCGACAGCGACGCCGACTACACAAATAGTTTTGCGATGCTCAACCCCGGGAGCATCGACGCGTCCCGACTGGCTCCCGACCCGCGCCTCGCCGCGTGGCACGTACGGTGGCAGACGCGACTGCAGAATGACTCTGGGTCCTTGGCCGCAACCCAGAACCGGATGCGGGCGAGCAATCCGATCTTTATCGCCCGAAACCATCAGGTGGAAGCGGCCCTCGATGCGGCCACCGGGCCGGCAGGCGATCTTCGACCGCTTGAACGTTTGCTGGAAGTGGTGCGGCGGCCCTACGAGGAGCGTCCCGGACTGGCTGCCTACGCCGCCCCTGCACCGGACGGCGGACGCAGCCATCAGACGTTCTGCGGTACCTGAGCGAACCCCGACTACAGCCTTCAGGTTTTCTTCGGCGCATAGACCTGAGAGGCGGTCCCGACCCAAGGCGTTTGAGGTCAGAGGGCCAAGGCCAGCAGGTTACGGTCAGCGAATCCGAAGTCCGGTCTCGCCGTCAAACCAGTAGAGGCGGTCGGGGCTGCAACGAAGCCAAACCCGCGCTCCAGCCGAAAGTCGAACCGATTTTCCGGCACGCGCCGCTACCAGTCGCTCCCCGATCATGGCGGTCAGAAGCGTGGAGTCACCCAGCAACTCGAACGTGTAGACCTCGCAGCCAAACATCGCCTCGCGCTCGGAACAGAGTTCAAGATCCTCCGAACGAATGCCCAGGACCACCGGCCCGGGTCGCGGCGGCGATGCACGCAGGGGCAGTTCCCCTGCCCGACAAGCGCCCCGCCCATCTGGCACCACCGACAGCAGGTTCATGGCAGGCGAGCCGATGAA
>JALREG010000117.1 GCA_023253905.1 Burkholderiaceae bacterium | reverse complement strand
TCGAGGTTGAGCCCCCGAATCTGAATATCGATCGGCGCTGGTGCGCCGAAATTCAGGATCTGGCTGACGATGTCAGCGGGCGGAAACGAGAAGACGGTGTCAGGGAATTCACGGGGCAGGACCTCGCGCAGTTCCCGGACGTAGTCGGCCACGGGCCGATGGCCTTTCTTGAGCGCGATTTGAACATCGCCGTCCTGGGTGCCGATCACGCCGGTGTTGTTGTACGCCAGATTGATACTGGACGGAGGCAGGCCGATGATATCGACCATTGCTTCGATTTCTTCCGGTGGAATGACCTGACGGATCACCTGCCCGATGCGAGCAAACCGCACAGCGGTTTCCTCCACCCGCGTTCCCACAGGCACCCGGGCGTGGAGAAGAATCTGGCCGTTGTCGACCGCCGGGAAGAAGTTGGTGCCCAGATAGGGAACCAGCGCAAACGAGGCCAGTACGCACGCCATGAAACCCAGCACGAATTTCTTCCTGTTCTCCAGCGCCCAGGCGAGCAGCGACTGATAACTGAGCCTGAAGCGTTCGAAGCGCCGCTCAAATCCGCGCTGGAACCACACCATTGGGTTGCGGGTGGGGGCTTGTTCGAGCAACGCGCCATGAGGGTGGGTGTCATGGGCCTTGAGCAGATACTTTGCCATGGTGTTGACCAGCGTTCGGGACAGAATGAACGAGGACACCATCGCGAAGATCACCGCCAGCGCCATCGGCACAAACAGATAGCGCGCCACGCCCTCCAGGAAAAACATCGGTACGAATACGATGCAGATACAGAGCAGCGAAACAAAGGCGGGGGTCACGATCTGGCGAGCGCCATCCATGATCGCAGTCTCCACATCCTTGCCCTGCTCGAGATGCCAGTTGATGTTTTCAATGGTGACGGTGGCATCGTCAACCAGAATGCCCACGGCCAGCGCCAGACCGCCCAGCGTCATCAGATTGAGCGTTTCACCGATGGCCGCCAATCCCAGGATCGCGCCCATGATGGATAGTGGAATCGACGTGGCGATGATGAGGGTAGGACGCCAGCTGCCCAGAAACAGCAGGATCATCAGGCTGGTAAGTGCTGCGGCAATGACCCCCTCGACAGCCACACCTGTTACCGCAGCTCGAACGAAGATGGATTGATCATTGATGGGGGTAACGGATAGCTGGTCAGGGAGCGCGGCGCGCATCTGAGCGAGCTTGTCGCGCACGCCGGAGACGATAGAGAGCGTCGAGGCTCCGCCGTTCTTCAGCACCGACAACAGAACCGAGCGGCTGCCTTCAACCGACACAATGCTGGTCTGCGGGGCATTGCCATCGTGCACGTTGGCCACATCGCGTACATAGATGGTGGAGCCGCCGGTTGAGCGAATAGGCAGGTCGTTCAGCTCGGCAATCTGCGTCACGATGTTATTGAGCCGCATTGAATACTCGAACTCGCCGATCTTCTGCGAGCCCACCGGAATCGCAATGTTCTGCGCGGCCAGCGTGTTGGCGACGTCTTGAGCCGAAAGTCCACGCGCCTGCAGCGCAAGCGGATCGATGTCAATCTGAACAATTCGCTGCTTGCCGCCGTAGGGCCAGGGAATCGCCACGCCCGGCACAGTGACCAGCTGAGGGCGAACCATGTTGACGCCGGCATCGAACAGTTGCTGCTCGCTCATGCCCTGACCGGCGAGTGCGAGTTGCAGCACCGGAACGGTTGCAGCGTTGTAATTGAGGATGAGTGGGGGGGTTGTGTTGGGCGGCATCTGCCGGACTGACACCTGTGCGGCAGCGGTGACCTGTGCGTTGGCGATCGAGATATTCACGCCCGGCTGGAAAAAGATCTTGATGATGCAGATGCCGGTATAGGAATTGGCCTCGATATGCTCAATGTCGTTTACCGTGGTGGTGAGGCCCCGCTGGAAGAGCGTGCAGATCCGACCCGACATCTGATCTGGCGGAAGTCCTGTGTAACTGAAAGCTACCGCGATAACAGGAATGCGGATCGCTGGAAAGATGTCGGTCGGCATTCGGATCGCCGCGAGTGGACCCAGGATCAGAAGCAACAATGCCATCACCACAAAGGTGTAAGGCTTGTCTAGCGCGGTACGAACGATGGATACGAGCATGGCGGCGCCGGGTCGGGTGCGGGACCCCTGGGCGTGAACGTCACGACCAGTCAGGTAACCCGCTAGTGTGCCGGATTTGTTCGATTTTTCTCAAGCAAAGGGTCTACAGGCGAAATCGCCGGGCGTCTTTGCCGTGTTCAACGATGCGCTAGGTCAAAGCGGTCGACGCTGGAGGTGTCAGGGTAAAGGTCTCAGCTGATGGAGGCCAATGTGAAGCAAGTGAAGCGTTCGTGCGTGGTGGGGGCGGTGGTGGTCATCGAAGCGCTGGCGTTATTGACGGCGGCCGGTGGGGCCTGGGCGCAGTCCGGATCGGGCGGGCAGTCAGGCGCCGCCCAGCGGGCTCAGGAGCGACGGGGGGTGGACCCCGGCAAACGAGAGTTCGAGTCAAACTGCGCCGCCTGCCACGGCAAGAGCGGTCAGGGCGATGGGTCGGTGGTTGAACTTCTGAAGCGCTCGCCGCCGGATCTGACCCAGCTGTCCCGGAAGAACGGTGGCGTGTTCCCGATAGACCGGGTTTATCAGACGATCGAAGGTGGAACCGTCACCGCACATGGCTCACGCGAAATGCCGATTTGGGGACGCGACTATCGGATTCAGGGCGCCGAATACTACATGGACGTGCCCTACGACCCGGAGGCGTACGTAAGAACGCGTCTGCTCTGGCTGGTGGAATACCTGAGTCGGCTTCAGGTGCGCTGAGGCGCTGCCCCGCGCGACGCTCACTCCGCGGGAAGCTTGCCCTTCAGCTTGATCGTCAAGTCCGCTGCTCCCCAAATCTCGATCCGGCTCGACGCGGCGAACCGGCGAGCGGGGTCGGTGACTTCGCCCAGAAAAATGAACACGCCCGCGCTCGCGCCCGCCGCGTCGAACGCTTCGGTCAGTTCGCGCAGCGCTTCCACACCCAGACGGGCCGATTTCCAGCGCTTTGCCATGACCAGGCGACACCCTTGAGCGTCGTGAAGGATGAAGTCAGCTGCGGATCCTCGATGATCGCGTACGACCCGCCCTTCTTCCGTCAGTGCGGCCCGTGCGAGCGGCGCGAATTGCTGCCAGGTCAATGAGGACAGAACCCGTGCCGTACGCTCAATTTCCTGTGCGCCGGGCAGGCTCCACTGGCGCCTGACTGCCATGATACCGATGACCACAAAGGGTAATGAACTTAACGCGCCGACCACACGATAGGCCTCGGGCAGCAACGACATGGCGACCAGCGACAGCGCGCCAGCGATGGCGAAACTGATCCACCAGGGCGATCGCAGCAGAATCGCGAACAGGGAGTTACGCGGGAGTTTGAAAGCCATATCTGCCTCAGATCGCAACCTGAGTGCCGAGTTCAACGACCCGGTTGGGTGGCAAGGCGAAATAACTCGCTGTGCTTGAGCTGTTTTGCAGCATCCACCCGAATAATGAGCGTCGCCATCCGAACACCCCGCGTCGACTGGTGGAGACAATCACCGGCTTGCTCGTGAAGTAGGAGGTGTCGCTCGCGTCCACGCTGACCCCGCGACGTCTCGCGAGCGAGAGGACCTGCCCGATATCGGGCTCTTCGCGAAAGCCGAATGACGCCACGATCCGAATGATGCCGTTGCCGCCGCGTTCGATCTCCAGCCGGTCGTGGTCAGACACCCGCGGCACATCAACGAAGTCAACCGTGAGGAAAATCACCTGCTCGTGCGCGACCCGGTTGTGGCGCAGGTTGTGCAGAAAGCTGGTGGGGTGACCACTACGGCCCGAGCTGAAGAACACCGCTGTGCCGGGTACCCGCTGTATGCCCGAAAGATCGAGTGCGAATGCGTCGCCCCGGCTGCGCGGTGAGGCGTCCTTGCGTGAGCGAACGATCTCGGTGCCACGGCGCCAGGTGGAGAGCACGGCGAACATGACGGTGGCAACCGCAAGCGGGAACCATCCACCTTCGGCAATCTTGCTTGTGTTCGAAATGAAAAAAACGACTTCGAGCGCGCCGAAAACGAGGAGGGCCGGAACGAGCCAAGCCGTCGCGGCAGAATGTCTGCGAAGCAGAACAGTGATCGACAAGAGCGCAGTGCCGATCAGCAGGTCGCCCGAAACCGCGATTCCGTAGGCAGCGGCGAGTTGACTGGAACTACGAAACCCGAGCACCAGCAGCACCACGGCTACAAGCAGCATCCAGTTCACCACCGGGATGTAGATCTGGCCGCGCGATGTTTCAGAGGTGTAGCGCACCTTCAGCCGAGGAAGGTAGTTGAGGCGCGAGGCCTGCTGCGTGACCGAGAACGCGCCAGAAATGGTGGCCTGCGACGCAATCACAGTGGCACAGGTTGCAAGTACGATCAGGGGCAGGAGGAGCGGCTCGGGCGCGAGTAGATAAAACGGGTTGCGAACCGCCTCGGGGTCGCGCAGCACAAGCGCGCCCTGGCCGAAGTAGTTGAGCATGAGGCACGGGAACACCAGCGCAAACCAGCTGATACGAATCGGGCGCGGGCCGAAGTGTCCGAGGTCGGCATACATGACCTCCGCACCGGTGAGCGTGAGGAATACAGCGCCAAGCAGGATCAGCGTAAGGCCCGGCTGATCGATTGCAAAGCCGATGGCATGCTGTGGGTTGATCGCCGCGAGTATCTGTGGTGTCTCGATAATGCTCCGTATGCCTAGCATCGCGAGCACCAGAAACCACAGGATCATGACCGGGCCAAACAGCGCGCCGATCTTTGCCGTTCCGCGGCGTTGGATCAGGAAGAGGCTAATCAGGATCAGAAGCGCAATCGGAACGATCAGCCGCTCGGTCGCCGGTGCAGCAATAGCGATGCCTTCGACCGCCGACAGCACAGAGATCGCGGGCGTGATGATTGCATCGCCATAGAAAAGCGAGGCTGCGAGAATCCCCAATGTCGAAACGAACCAGATCAGCCGCGGTTTCGAACGGGCCCGGGCAAGGGCGATGGACAGCAAGGCAAGCGCGCCGCCTTCTCCCCGATAATCGAACCGCAGCATGACCGTCACGTACTTGAGCGATACGATGATGGTGACTGCCCAGAACATCATCGATAGCACTGCAAATACGCTGTCCACCGGCAGGCTGCCACCCCCGCCATGCGCGGCGATCGCTTCCTTGAAGGCATATAAAGGACTGGTGCCGATGTCGCCAAAGACGACGCCGAGCGAGGCGATGATCAGCGCGGGAAGCCGCTGTCCGGTGGAAGCGCTCATAGAGCAGAAGATTATATCTTGCAGCGCAACAATTGCAGGGCTGGATGAGATTGTCAGCGCGGACTGTTGCGATCGCGATAGGCGAGCAACCTGGTCTTGAGCCCTGGTCGCGCCGCGGAGCGGACCAGCGCTGCCAGATCGTGGTCAGACGCCGCGCTGATCCCAATACTGTCGCCGCCGCGAGACGCCGCTTTGAGCGCTGCGTAGGTGGCGCGGTCTGCATTCAGGGGCGGAGCGAGCTGTGAAAGGCGCCAGCCGTGGGTCTCGCCTTCCGGTGCCGGCTCCTGCGGTGTGGGGGCAGGCGCTGTGGTCGCTGCAACCCACGTTGCCAGGCCGGACTGAAGCGCAAGCGTGGAATCGATTGAGGTTCCGGAGGAGGTCCACTGAAGTGCCCTCTCGGCACCCACCCGCAGCCCGAGACGCCGCGTGCCGAGCACGATCCCGAATCCAGCGCCGGGAAAGCGTACGGTGGCATCGGGCGCGAGCACGCGCTGATCGCAAGCGACCCACAGATCGGCGCCAGCCCCCAAGACTCGACCTTGTGCGATGGCCACAGTGCGAACCGGCGCTCGCCACACTGCATCGAGGAGCGTCTCGATTCTGATCAGGCGGTGGACCAGCTCCGCATCGGTGCTCTGTTCAAGCCCGTTCAGATCAAAGCCTGTACAGAAATGTCGACCAGCGCCAGCGAAAACCACCGTGTGGATCAGCGGGTTGGTGACGCACTGCGTCAAATGGGCGAGCAGCGTCTCCACTAACTCGGCCGATAGTGAATTGCCGCGGCTGGGTCGTTCTAGTGTGATCCACCCGATTCCGTCGAGGATGGCGAGGGTGGCGTCTTGGGTGCTCATTGGGCAGACGAAGTGAGCGTCAATGGCGCTGTTCAGGTTGATACAGCGCGGACCGCGGCCGAGCGGTCCCATAAATTGGGCAGGTGCTCAGAGGAATATCCAGAAATGAAATCCAGAACCTGCCCGGTGGCGGGGTCCACCCGGTGACGGCGAACTGATCCGATGTTGCCACCGTAGACATGAATGCTCACCGAGTCGGTGTCCGACAGGGCGTTACGCACCTGGTGCCAGTCGCCAACAGTAGGCGATACCGCTTCGATCATTCCCTGTCGCAGCACATGATCGATTGTCGTGGGCCGCACACGGTCCGGGCCGTCGAGCTCGAATTCGCAGCAGACCTCGGCACCTTTCAGTACGCCTACCAGCCCCCACACCATGTGGTCATGAACGGGTGTTGATGCCCCCGGCCCCCACACAAAGCTCACCACCGAAAAGCGCTCAAGCGGGTCGCAGTAGAGCAGGTATTGCCTGTATATGCCGGGCTCGGCGTGGGCGTAGGCATCGGGCAGCCAGTCGGGCTGGGCGAGCAGTCTGGCGAGCAGCGGGCGCGCCTGGGCGAGGAGTTCAGGTTCAGAATCCGTGCGACTCACCAGACGCGTCATTTCGGCGAGGAATTCGCGAAGCGGATGAAGGGGGTCGAGCGCAGAAGGGGCGTTGGCCGGATTCATGGACAGCTCCAGTCGGGGCAGTGAGCGCGGTGCGTTTCTGGAGGGAATATTAACGGGTCACGTCATCGAGTTGCGCCACACGCTGGCAAAGTCGGTTTCCTCTGCTGCGGTGAGGATCGCTGCACAGAAGCGCTCGGCTGACGTCCGATCCATCGAGGATGCGCTGTAACGCACGAATTTTTCGACCACCTGTTCTTCCGTGAGTGGCCGCTCCGGGCTGCCGGGGAGTGCGTCAATCAATTGATTGAAGACCTTACCATCGCTGGTTTCCACCTGCAGCTGGGCAGCTCGTTGTTGATCGTGGCCCAACTCAGGAACGGCTTCGATCTCAACCAGTGCCTCAAGTCGCCGGAGTTCGGGATCGTTCAGCCGGTGGTCGCGAAACAGATCGGGGTCCATGGCGCCAAAGCGCAGGCCCGCAGCCACGCCGAGCGAAAGGCTGAACTGTGCGGTGATCGGCGCTTGCGGATTTCGGTTGCCGGCATAAACCGTGGCTTCCGGGTAAATGCGCAACCGTGCCCGGCAAATCGCGCCGGTTTGGGCCCTCAACTGATCTCGGATGCTGAGCGCCGCCTCGAGGCCGTAGTGCGCATGCCGTACGCCTGCGTGGGGCTTGAAATAGGACTCGAGGATCAACCATCGGGTGTGAGCCGGAGCCGCGCGGCCGTCGGGATGGGCACGGGTGCGTGCGTAGTCGGCGATTGCCTGCTCAGGCGCGGTGATTCCGGCTGCTGAGGCGAGCGCAGCTTGCATTCCAAGCACTGCGGTGTGGGCGGGATAGGTGTTGCGGGCATCATCGCCGGTACGAATCGGCAGGTACAAACTCGCCGGCAACTGGCAGGCCACCATCGCAATCGCGTTCCAGCGAAGAGCAGGGGACAGGCCAAGCAGATGTCCGACGCCGGCAGCAACGCCCATGGCGGGCCAATTGCCATCGACATGCATATCGGGGGCGATTCGCAACCAGCCGCCCGCTCGCGCGCCCACTTCGTAGCCAGCCACCAGCGACTCGATCATGAGTCCGACTGACGCGCGACGAGCGACTCCGATTGCGAGCAGGGCGCCAGCCAGCGCCAATGCGGGACGCCCATGGGCGTACGGTAGCCCCTCGCAGCCTTCGTCCCACGCGCTCGCCATCGCGGCAAGTGAGGCCGAAGCGCTGGTCGACAGTTGAGGGCCCTTGGGGAAACTGAAATTGCCAGGGTCGATGCTCCCCAGCAACACCTCCAATTTCTGGACCGGGGGGCTCGAGCGGCCCGACAACACGCAACCGATGGTGTCCAGCCAAAGAAGCCGCGCCTTTGCCATCACCCGCGCCCGCTCCGCGGGCGAAGCCGCCATCCCGCGCCAGGTCGCGGCCCTCAGTGCTTCGAGATGCGAGCCGTCAGGTGGGCTCAAGTGCTGCGCTTACTTGCGACGCAGCTTGTCGAGTCGCGCGTTGTTCATCCAGTTGGCAACCACGAGTACACAAAAGACGACAAAAATCACGACCGCCAATGTCTCGTTCATGCTCGATCTCCAGGGAGGATTGTTATCCACCAATGATCGCACCGGTCGAACAGACCAGCGCGATTAACCCTGCGTTCCGGTCGAGCGTCCGGGACTGGCCGGCGCCGGGTCTCGAGCGGGGCCTCGACGCAACAGTGGTGGCAGGAGCGCGAGCGTGACCAGCAACATGAAAAGCTCGAGCCCATACACCGACAAGTAGCCCGACAGGCTATCGCTGAACGAAGCCACGACATCGCGCAAGACCCCGCCCATCGCCATAGCGAGGCCCGCCGCACTGGCTTGCACCGCACCCCATGCGCCAAGTGCGATGCCTTCCTGCCCGGGCACGGCGCGATTCATCGTAGCGGTGAGCGTGCCATGCCCGAACAGGCCGCCACCGACACCAATCAGGAGGATGCCGGTACTGAAAAGCGCCGGGGACTGCCAGGGCGCGGCCAACATCACGCACGCGAATGCGGGCAGGCCGACCACCGCGCCCAAGCCAGCGATTCTCATGGGGTCGGCGCCGCGACTGAGAACGCGCGAGGCATAGCCAAAGCCCAGCAGCCCGCCGAGCGCGAGCGTGGCCGTGAGGCTGGTGGTGGCGGACACGCTGAGCCCGAGTATTTCGCCGCCGTACGGTTCAATCAGGACATCTTCCATTGCAAAGGCCATCGTGCCGAGACCGATCAGCCAGAGCCTGCGGAGTGCGTGATCGCCACGTCTGAAGAGTTGCCAGGCCTCTGCGAAGCTTGGGTCGGGCACGTCGGTGCGCGGCTTGCGGTCACGACTGCGGGCTTCCTGCTTCCACATAGCGATGGTGTTGAGGACCAGCGTCAGCACCGCCGTCCCCTGAATCACCTGGATCAGCCGGCCAGGGGAGTAGGTGGACAGCAACTCGCCGAAGACGAAGGCGCTGACCAGCATGCCCACCAGAAGCATGACGTACATGAGGCCCACTACCCTGGGGTGGGATTCGACCGGCGCCTGGTCGGTTGCGAGCGCGAGCCCGACGGTTTGGGTAGTGTGAATACCGGCACCCACCAGGAGAAATGCGAATCCTGCAGCAAGGTGTCCCACCCAGGCCGGCGCGCTGGCGGAGGCGCCGGCGCCGGCCAACACCAGCAGGGCGAACGGCATGATCGCGAACCCGCCGAACTGCAGCAGTGTTCCCATCCACAGATAAGGCACCCGACGCCAACCGAGTTCGGATCGGTGGTGATCGGATCGGAAGCCGATGAGGGCCCGGAATGGCGCAGCAAGCAGCGGCAGCGCAAACATCACTGATACCAGACCGGCGGGCACACCCATCTCAACGATCATCACGCGATTGAGGGTGCCGATCAGCATGACAAGCGCCATGCCAACCGAAATCTGAAAAAGTGAAAGCCGGAGCAGCCGGGGTAGCGGAAGGTCGGGTGAGGCTGCGTCAGCAAACGGCAGAAAACGGGTTCCCAGCGTGGCCAGATAGGAGGCCCGGCGTGAGGGAGTGTCTCTGCTCATTAAGACAAGCGGGCCGGAACCCGGAGGCTCCGGCCCGGGCAGGTCATTGACCTACGACTTGGCAGGAGCCGTCGCGGCAGGCTTCGCCTTGCCGTTCAGGAAATCCTTCACCCAGGTCGTGTTCGTCGTGATCGCGAGATGCACGCAGAACGAGCCGATTGCGACAGCGGAGAGGAAGATCGGGATGCCCACGGAGGGCTTCACGACGCACCACATTTTTCCGTAGATCATGAGGCTCTCCTTTTACTTGAGCCAGGGCGAATAGAGGTAAGCCAGCAGGTGAGCCAGGGCCGCAATCATCCCGAAGATCTGCGTTCCCTGAATCAGGTGCCTGTGGATTTCCTCCGACTCGCCCTCGGTCAAGCCCGTCGGCCAGACTTTGTCTTTGTCAGACATGTGTTGCTCCTTGCAAGGTACAGCTCTGTGCACTGTTGAACCCGCACCGAAGTGCGGAGCCTTGTTGCAACAGGTCAGTCCATACTTCTGGCCTAACCTTCTGTCATTTTAACTTGACATAGACAAATGTCAACAAAACGTGACCCATTGCGGTGCGTGCGTGTCGCACAGCGAAAAATCACATGGGAAAAGCGGCCCGTCGGGGGCCGCTGGCCTCACTGTTTGCCGATGCGACGAACGACGTCACCCATGACACGGGCATCGTCGCGCACAAAGCTGGCAAAGCCGGCGCTGTCGAGAAACTGGATGGGGGTGCCTGCGCCGCTGATCGCTTTAACGACGCGTTCGTCGGTGGCCGCGCGGGCGGCCGCATCGCGCAAGCGCGCGGTGACAGCCTCGGGCAAGCCCGCCGGCGCAAACAGACCGGACCACTGCGAGAAGCGAACCTTCATTCCGGCCTGTTCGAGGCTGGGAATATCCGGAAGCGAGGCAAGTCGGCCCTCGCCCCAATGTGCGAGCGCCCTCAGTCGACCCGCCTTGACATGCTGGACGATGGTGGCGGGGCCGGTGGCCAGGGCATCGACCTGGGCGCCAATCAGGCCAACGATCGCAGGCCCCGCGCCGGTGTAAGGCACATGAAGCATGAAGGTACCGGTGGCTTGCTTGAGCATCTCCATCGGAACATGCATGGTGCCGTAGTTGCCAGACGAACCGAAGGTGATGGCACCCGGACGTTTACGGGCGTCAGCGATGAAATCATCGAGCGTACGCCACGGGCTATCGGCCCGAACCACCAGTACGGTGGGATCGGCGGTAAAGCGGGCGATCGGGGTGAGCTGATCGAGGGTGAACATGGGTGAACGCTCCAGGACGCGATCGGCTTCGGGAAGGATCGTGACCGAGGAGAGCGCCATCATCACCGTGTAGCCGTCGGGCTTTGCGCGTGCAACCTGCGCCATGCCAACCCCACCACCCGCTCCGGCGCGGTTCTCGACGACAACGGGCTGACCCAGGATGCGCGACAGAGCGTCGGCGACAGGTCGGCCAACCGTGTCGGCGACGCCACCGGGCGGGAATGGGATGACCATTGTGATCGAGCGCGTGGGCCAGGCCTCCTGCGCCACCGCAGCGATGGGGAGCGCTGCAATGAGCGCAAGCAGGGTTCGGCGAATGAGATGGGGTGTCATGGGACAGGTCTCCGTGTGATCGGGCGAAAACAGGGTTGCCGCTTAAAACGGCGAAACTCACTGCAGCAATCAGAACTGAGGTATCCCCCGCCCGCTTACGATCTTTCGAAAGCTGTCGATGTCGCGCTGCACGCGGCCACTGAACTGCTCGGGAGACGAAGGCCCAGGACGCCCGCCCAGGTCTTCCAGACGCTTCACAATGTCGGGATCGGCCAGCGCTTCACGAATGGCGCGGTTGATTCGGTCAACGACGGGCTGCGGCGTCTTGGGGGTGGTGACAATGCCCAGCCATGATTCGTATTCCAGGCCGGGGATGGTTTCAGAGGCTGCCGGCACCCCGGGCACCAGAGACTTGCCTTCGGTTGAGGTGACGGCGAGCGCGCGAACCTTGCCGCTTCGGATGAGCGGCAGTGCGGCGGTGGCGGTCTCGACCATGAGGTCGACCCGTCCGGCCGCTACATCTGCGAACGCAGCGGGCGATCCCTTGTAGGGCACGTGGGCCAGATCGATTCCCGCTTCGGCATTGATCCACTCGCCCAAGAGGTGATGGGCTGCGCCGATTCCCAGCGAGGAGAACGACAACTTGCCCGGGTTGGCTTTCGCACGGTCAATGAGGTCGCGAAGGTTACGGATCGGAGACTCGTTGGCAACGCAATAAAACATCGGATAAACCGTGATGGTGCTGACCCAGGCGAAGTCATCGATGGGGTGCATGGGCATTTTCTTCAGCATCGCCGCCTGACTGGCGTGCCCGCTGGGAAGAAGCGCCCAGGTGTAGCCGTCAGGCTGGGCGCGGGCCACCGCTTCGGCTGCGATCAGGCCGCCTGCGCCCGGACGGTTTTCCACCACCACCTGCTGACCCAGTATCGGCGAGAGGCGTTGCGCCATGAGTCGCGACACCACGTCAGAGCTTCCCCCGGGTGCGAAGCCCACGAGGAGCCGGATGGGTCGCGATGGCCAGGTCTCGGCAGTCTGAGCGAAAGCCGACGGGGCGGCGCCCAGACCGAGTGATGCGAGGCTCGCGCCCAGTATCCGGCGGCGGGGAATCAGACGTAAGGAATCCTTTGACACGGTGTGCTCCTTCAACAATCAGGGTCGGCCTGCAGGGCTACACGGCCACGCTGTCGGACCGGATTTATGCGCGGACCGAGGCGCCCCGGCGAGGGGCTACTCGGCGCGGTCAGAGAGCTTAGCGCCCGTAGAGTGTTTTGGGGAGCCACAGCCCGATTTCAGGCAGGACGTACAGCAACACGATGGCGACCAGTTGAATGCCCATGAAAGGCAGCATGCCCCTGAAGATCTGGTTGAGCGTGACGTGGGGCGGGCTCACCCCCTTCAGGTAGAACGCTGCCATCGCAACCGGCGGACTCAGGAACGCGGTCTGCAAGTTGAGCGCAACCAGGAGCCCAAAGAACAGCGGATCGACCCCGAAGTTATCCAGGAGCGGAATGAAGATCGGCATGAAGATCACGATGATCTCGGTCCACTCGAGAGGCCAGCCCAGGAGGAAGATAATCACCTGGCTGAGAATCAGGAACTCGGTCTTGCTCAGGTTCATCGAAAGAACCCACTTCTCAACCAGTTCCTGACCTCCCAGCAGCGCAAACGCGGCTGAAAAAATAGAGCTGCCTACAAACAGCCAGCAGACCATCGCGCTGGTCTTGGCGGTCAGAAACGCGCTGTCTTTGACAACCGTCAGTGTGAGCTGGCGGTAGGCTGCTGCGAGAAGAAAGCCGCCGAATGCGCCGACTGCGGCCGCCTCAGTGGGCGTGGCAAGCCCAAACACAATGCTGCCCAGCACGGAAAGGATCAGCACGACCAGTGGAAAGAAACTGCTCAGCAGCATCTTGAATATTTCAAAGCGTTGAAAGCTGAGTACGGCATAGAAGGCGATCAACGCGACGGCAGCAGCACCGGCTCCGATCCAGAAACTCGTTGGTGCTGGAACGCGAGGCAGTGTTGCGACACTCTGATCATGGGTCAGCGAACCAGGTGGCTCGGACAGCCCGCCGCCTGAGGGTTCGCGTAGTCCTCCCGAGCCCGGTGGCTCGCGCAGCGTTGACGCGCCAGGTGGCTCGGCCAGTCCGCTGCCTGTTGGCGGCTCGCGCAGTCCGCCCGACGCACCGGGTGGTTCCGAGAGCCCGCCAGCAGACGGGGGTTCGCGAAGTCCGCGCGCTCCAGGCGGTTCACGAAGTCCGCCAGCGCCTGGCGGCTCGCGCAGCCCGCCTGCACCAGGCGGTTCGCGCAGCCCCGACGATCCCGGCGGTTCAGCCAGACCTCCCGACGATGTTCCTGTTCCCGCGGCCCCCCCTTGGGCCGCATAAGCCTGGCCGGGATCCGGGCGCGTGACGCTGTTCCACACCATTCCCAGCAAGGCAAGCACAATGACGGCGGGCAACAGTGCGGCAACCAGTTGCTTGAGCAGATAAGACACGGGAACGTCGGCGTTATTTTTGCCCTTCAACGCATGGAGCAGTCCGGATAGCGCAACGCCGGGGAAAGCCGATGCCACGCGCGACATCAGGGGCGGCAGGTCGATGCGGCGCGCCTCCTCCGACAGGGGCGGCGCCAGCTCGGGCTTGAGCTTCGCCACCACGATGACATACACGATGTAGAGCCCGGCGAGCATCAGCCCAGGGAAAAACGCTCCGGCGTAGAGCTGAACCACCGAGACCCCGGCAGTAGCGCCATAGACAATCAGCATCACGGAGGGTGGGATCAAAATGCCCAGGCAGCCCCCCGCTGTGATTGCACCCGCGCTCAGCTTCACGTCATAGCCCGCACGCAGCATCTGTGGGAAGGCGAGCAAGCCCATCAGGGTGACGACTGCGCCCACGATGCCGGTGGCGGTGGCGAACACCGCGCAAGTAAAGAGCGTGGCCACGGCCAGCGAACCCGGCACCCGCGCCAGCGCCAGGTGCAGGCTCTTGAACAGCTTGTCGATCAGGTTGGCCCGTTCGACCAGGTAACCCATGAACACGAACAGGGGGATCGAGATCAGGACGTCGTTGCCCATGACCTTGAAGGCCGACTGCACCATCAGCGTGAGCGTCTTGCCGGTGTCCCGGTCGTACGCCAGCCA